>JBARWC010000094.1:0-18074 GCA_049646585.1 Burkholderiaceae bacterium
GGGTAGCGCCGCGCCGGCGGGGCAATGGCCCGAAGGCGTGCTGACCGGGCCCGGCGAGCACATCGTCGCGCAGGACTTTCGCGGCAAGCGCGTGGCGGTGCTGGGCGGGGGTGACAATGCTTTCGAGAATGCCCTGTATGCCCTGGAAAAAGGCGCAAGCAGCGTGCAGCTATATGCCCGCAGCGTGCGCGCCCAGCGGCAGTTCGTCGACAAGCTGCCGCGGCATTGCGTGACCCTGGGGCCTTATTCGGTGGATGCGCAAGCGCGCAGCATCGACGGCCGGGCCTACGACCTGATCATGGTCTTTTATGGCTGGGAACCCTGTGTGGACTTTGCGGATGCGCTGGGCTTGCAGCGCAGCGCCCAGGGCTTCATCGCCACCGATATGCGGACGGCGCAAACCGGCTGCCCGGGCGTATATGCAATAGGCGAGGTCGCTCAAAGGCAGCACCCCTGCGTGGTCACCGCCCTGGCCGACGGGGTGGCGGCGGCCAAGGCTATCCAGGCCAGGATAGAAGCCCGGGCGCATTGAGCGGGGTTTACCGAGCCGGCCTGGCGGAAACGGATCTATTGAACTGAAGCTGTCCCGCTGGCTGTATCGCCGCCGGCCGCCTTGCGCTCAAGCACGCATTCCGTGGCGGTGGGTGCGCCCAGCTCCACCGTGAAGGCGCGCAACTCGTCGCGCCGGAACACGTGCACGGTCACGCTGTCGCCGGGCTGGTAGGCTTCCAGCAGGCGGTCCAGGCCGGCAGCGCTATTTACCTTCAGGCCGTCAATGGCCACCAGCGTGTCGCCGGCCGACAAGCCGCCGCGATGGGCGGCGCCGCCTTCGTAGGCCGTGGCGATCTGCGTTTCGCCATGGCTGTCGCGCAGTCGCACATCCAGCGCCACCGTGCCCGAGGCCGGCTTCCAGCTCAGGCTTATGCCCAGCAAGGGCAGCAACTGCTCCAGCGGCACGTCTTCCCGGCCCAGGGCATGCCGGGCGATGAAGTCGCCGGCATCCACGCCGGTGGCTTCCCGTATCAGATCCGCCATGGCGTCTTCGGGCACGCCCTTGCCGGCCCCGGTGTAGAAGTCGCGGCCGTAGCGTTCCCACATCAGCCGCATGACGTCGTCCAGGGAGTGCTTGCCCGCGCTGGCCTGGCGTATGGTGATGTCCAGGCCCAGCGCCACCAGCGAGCCCTTGGTGTAGTAGCTGACCAGCGCATTGGGCGAGTTCTCGTCCTGTTTGTAATAGCGCGTCCAGGCGTCGAACGAGCTTTCCGCCACGCTTTGCTTGTGGCGTCCGCCGGCGCGCCGCACGCCGCTTAGCGTCTTGGCCAGCATGCGCAGGTAGTCGGCCTCGTTGATGACGCCCGAGCGCAGCAGCATCAGGTCGTCGTAATACGAGGTGAAGCCCTCGAAGACCCAGAGCAGGCGGGTGTGGTTCTCGCGCGCCAGGTCGTAGGGCGCGAAGGCGGCCGGCTTGATGCGCTTGACGTTCCAGGTATGAAAATATTCATGGCTGACCAGGCCCAGGAAGGTCTGGTAGCCCGCGCCGGCCTGGCTGCGACCCAGCACGGGCAGGTCGCCGCGCGAGGTCATCAGGGCGGTGGAGGCCCGGTGTTCCAGGCCTCCGTACCCGTCGCCGGTGACCATGGTCATGAAGACGTAGCGGTCGGAGCTGTCCAGAAAGGGCGCGCGCCGGGTGTCGGGCTCGAACAGGGCGATCTGGGCGGCGCATATCTTCTGCACGTCGGCGGCGATGCGCTTCAGGTCAAGATTGGGCGCCACGCCGGTGAACACCAGTTCGTGCTCGGCGCCGTGCGCCTTGAAGCGCACGACCTGGGGCGTGCCCATTTCAATGGGGTGATCGATGAGCGCATCGTAGTCGGGCGCCCGGTACATGCCGTAGCCATGGCGGCGGGCGCAGCGAGGGTGGCCGGCGGCTTCCGGCAGGCTGGTGTATACCTTCCAGCCCTTGGCTTGCGGGGGTGGGCACAATTCCACATGGCAGGGCTCGCTGTCGCGTCCGGCGGGGCACAGGAAAATGCTGGCGCCGTTCAGGAAGGCATGGGTCTGGTCGACATGGGCGCCGCGCACCGACAGGTCCCAGGCGTACACGGTGTAATCGATGTCGAGCGGGCCTTTGCAGGGTTCGCACCGCCAGGTGTGATTGGCGGTTTTGCGGATGACGACGGGCTTGCCGCGGCTGGAAGCCTGTATGGTTTCTATCTGCCGCGAGAAATCTCGAATAAGATAACTGCCTGGGATCCAGGCTGGCAGGGAAAAGGCCTGCCCGGCGGGGTCGGGGTCCTGCAGGGTCAGGCGGACACGGACTCGATGGCCGGCAAGGTCGGAAGGCGTTACGCTATAAAGCAAGGATTCTTTTTTCATTCCCCTATATTACTGTGCGACAAGGAGACGGCATGGAAGCGCCACTGGTTAAAGTAGAAGTTCATGGTCGCGTGGGTGTGTTGACGCTGGACCGGCCCAAGGCATTGAACGCGCTCAGCAACGAAGTCATCGACCAGCTCGCCGAGGCCGCCAGGGCCTTCGACGCCGACGAAAACATCGGTGCCATGGTGCTGACCGGCAGCGAAAAAGCGTTTGCCGCCGGCGCGGACATTGCCGCCATGCAAGGCTGGTCCTATATGGACGTGTACAAGCAGGACTACCTTGGCGGCAACTGGGAATCGCTCAAGCGCATACGTAAGCCCATCATCGCGGCGGTGGCGGGTTATGCACTGGGCGGCGGCTGCGAGCTGGCCATGCTGTGCGATTTCATCATCGCCGCTGAAAATGCCCGTTTCGGCCAGCCCGAGATCAAGCTGGGCGTCATTCCGGGCTATGGCGGCACGCAGCGCCTGCCGCGCGCGGTCAGTAAAGCCAAGGCCATGGACCTGGTGTTGACCGCCCGCATGATGGATGCCAACGAGGCCGAGCGCGCCGGGCTGGTGTCGCGCGTGGTGCCGCTGGAGCGCCTGATGGACGAGGCCATGGAGGCGGCCACCATCATCGCGTCCATGTCGCTGCCGTCGGTCATCATGGCCAAGGAATGCGTCAATATGGCTTACGAGGGCTCGCTGAACGATACCCTGATGTTCGAGCGCCGCAATTTCCATGCTCTGTTCGCCACCGAAGACCAGAAGGAAGGCATGAAGGCCTTCGTTGAAAAGCGCAAGCCGGACTTCAAACACAAATAGGGCGTTTTCGGCAAGATCGCCGACGCGCCCTCGGCCGTGGCGGGCGGCTAGCCCGCCTGCATGAAATAAAGCAGCTTGCTACTGGCCGCTGCGTCCGCTCCGGTATCGTTGATTCCGGAGCGGGCATGCCTCAATACAGCCAGTGGGCCGGAACGGTGATCAGTTGCGGAAAGATCACGAAGGCCAGGAGCAGCAGCGTGAAGGTCAGCAGGAAAGGCCACACCCCGACAATGACTTTGTCCAGGCTCTGCTGTGAAACCCCCGCCACCACATTCAGGACCGTGCCCACAGGCGGGGTCAACAGGCCGATGGCATTGTTGATGATGAACATGACCCCGAAATAAATGGGGTCGATGCCGGCCTGCAGAACGGTGGGCATCAGCACCGGCGTCATGATCATGATGGTCGGGATCAGGTCCAGCGCGGTGCCTACGATTATGACCAGCAGCATGATGATCAGCATGAGCAGAATCGGGCTGCCCATGAAGGGCGACAGCAGCTCGGTGACCTGGTCGGGAATTTCCGCGATGGTGATCAGCCATGCGGAAGCAAGCGAACAGGCCATCAGGAAGAGCACGGCGCTGGAGGTCTTGGCGCTTTCAAGCATGGCGTCGTACAGCTTGCTCAGCGTCAGTTCGCGGTGCACGAACATGCCCACCGCCAGGGCATAGACCACTGCGACGACCGCCGCTTCGGTCGGTGTGAAGAACCCGAAGCGCATGCCGCCGACAATGATGATGGGAAGCAGCAGAGCCCAGACGCCCTCGCCAAGGGCGGCGGCCAGCTCCCGCCTGTCGAAACGGCCGACGGTGACCGCCGTTTCCTTTTTGGCGCAGAAAGCCCATGTGCAGATCAAGGCCGTTGCCATCATCAAGCCGGGCGCGATGCCCGCCAGGAACAGCTTGGTGATCGACAACTGGGCGGTCACGCCGAATATGATGATGGCGATGGACGGCGGAATCACGGGGGCGATGACGCCGCCGGAGGCGATCAGCCCGGCGGCCCGGGGAATCCCGTATCCGGCCTTGCGCATCATGGGGATGAGCAGCGCGGCCACGGCCGCCGAATCGGCGACCGCGGAGCCCGAAAGAGCGGCCATGAATGTGGCGGCCAGGATTGCGACATAGCCCAGTCCGCCGCGCACATGGCCCACCAGGGCGGTTGCGACCCGCACGATGCGGGCCGAAAGCCCTCCGGAATTCATCAGGGAGCCCGCCAGAATGAAGAAGGGGACGGCCATCAGCGGAAAGCTGTTGACGCCTTCGAGCAGGGTCTGGGCCAGTATCTGCGTGTCGAAATTGTCCAGATGGAACATGAGGGCCACGCCGCATACCAGCAAGGCGAAGGCGATAGGCATGCCCAGGGACATGGCCCCCAACAGGGAAGCCGCGAATATTGCAATGGTCATTCTGATTATTTCCTATTCGCCGAGGGAGGATTCCTGGGGAACCAGCTCCGCGTCGCTCATTTTTCCGCTTACCTGGCGGTAAAGGGAGTGGGCCAGCATCAGGGACATGCCCACGCTGCATATCAGCAGTGATGAATACACGATACCCATGGAAATGCCGGTTACGGGCGAATGCTCGACCATCGCGATAATGACCAGGCTCCACGTCCCATGGGCAAGCAGGCAGCAACATACCAGCGCGATGCTGTCGCTGAGGAAGCGACATACGCGTTGGCCGCGCACACCCAGGCGCTTGACCACCATGCTCATGCCAAGGTGTGCGTTCTCGCGCATGATGATCAAGGCGCCAAACAGGGTCAACCACATGAACAGGAAGCGGGAGAGTTCTTCCGATGACACAAGCCCCGAATTGAACGCGTAGCGCAGCACCACGTTGCCAAAGACGAGAAAGATCATCACGGCAAACAACAGCACCAGAAAATGTTCGGAAAGTTTCACGAAAAATCGTTGCACGCCAAGCGCTCCTTGATGACGGCGATGCGCCGGTTTACAGCGAAATCCGATAAAAACGCTCGGCATTGCCGGACCAGATTGCGGTCTGTGCTTCGTCCGGCAGGCCGCCCAGCCCGTGACGGACGGTGTCGATCAGGGTCGGAAAATCCACGTTCAGGCCCGAGACGGGCAGGTTGCTGGCAAACATGCAGCGTTCCCAGCCGAATATATCGATGGTTTCACGGATGATGGACGCATTTTCGGCAATGTTCCAGTTTGCATCGCGCAGGCCGAGTTCGGATAATTTCACGTATACCTGCTCGCATCGGGCCAGGGCGGCCATGCCGCGGCGCCAATGCTCCAGACCCGCCTTGCTGCGGTCCCAGGGCAGGCCGGCGTGGTTCAGCGCGATGGGTATATTGGGAAACATGGCCGCGGTCTCAGCTGCTTCCGCCAAATGCCAGAATGGCACCCGCAGGTCCCATGAGTAGCGATGCCGTTCCAGCAGGGACAGGCCTTGCAGCCATGCATCGTCCTGAAGAGTGCCCGCCTGGCCGCGAATGCTGATGTCGGGGCTGGAACTGGTGCGAGGCTTGCAGCGTATGCCGCGCACCAGGGGATAGGCGGCTTGCCGCGCAAGGGCTTGCTCAATATCTTTCGCTGCGAAGTCCACATGGGCCACCACAGCCGCGGGAAAACCGCTGTTTTTAGCGTGCTCAGCGTGCAGCCACTGCGTCTCGGCCTCGGATTCGTCGCGTGCGCGCTCCGCTTCGATATGGACAGTGGCTTTTATGGCATAGCCCGCCGTGCGCCGCAAATAGGTGTCCACATCGAAATCCGCGCATAGATCGGCGTAGTCGCCAAGAAAAAATGCATCGGGGTCGTACGCGTCCTGGAGCCAGGGGAAATGGCCCTCTTTCAGTCGCCAGAAATGGTGATGGGCGTCGATGATCGCGGCGGGCGCGTCCGCGATCATGGTTTTGCCGCTGCCGCCCACGGTTAGCGCTGCCCTTCGATGGCTTTCAATATCTTGTCGCCGTACTTTTTGGCAAATTCGGCGTGAACCGGGCCTTTCACCACCTTGCGTATGCTTTCGACATCCAGATTGGCGGCGATCTCGACCCCATGCTTGCGCAGCTCGGCCAGGGCTTCTTCCTGATGCTTGGCATTGAGGTCGCGCTGGTAATTCGCGGCCGCCAGGGCTTCTTCCAGCATGATCTGCTGGTACTCGGGCTTCAGCTTGTCGAACTTGCGCTTGTTCATGAAAACCGGCCCGGCGGTGTAGGCATGGCGCGTCAACGATAGATACTTTTGTACTTCATACATCTTCGAGGACAGGATGATGGTCGGCGGGTTCTCCTGGCCGTCGATGGCGCCGGATTCCAGGGCGGTGTAGACCTCGCCGAAAGCCATGGGCTGGGGGTTGGCTCCCAATAGTTCGAAGGCCATTATGTGAGCCGGGTTGGGTGTGGTCCGGATCTTGAGCCCGTTGATGTCCGCAGCCTTGGTAACTGGCCTTTTATTGTTGGTGAAGCTGCGAAAGCCCAGATCCCAGAATGCCAGGCCCTTCAGCCCGTAATTGCCCAGATCGTCCAGCAGGCCGCGGCCGATAGGGCCGTCCAGCACCCCGAAGGCCTGTTTTTCATTGTCAAAAAGGTAAGGAAGGTCCAGGACATTGAGATTGGGGGAAATGCCGGTCAGGAAGGGATTGCCCGTTACGCCGATATCAATGGTTCCGCTACGCACTCCGGTCACCAGGCTAACGTCGTTCCCCAGCGTTCCGCTGGGGAAGACCTTGACTTTGATCTGACCGTTTGTGCGCGCTTCCACGCGCTTGGCGAACTCCAGTGCCGCGACGTGTTGCGAGTCGGTGGCCGGCAGTGTGTGCCCGAAGCGGAAGGTCACGGGTTTGTCCGCGGCGATGGCGGCGGCGCTGCCCAATGAGGCGATCGCCAGTAGGGCGGTAGCGAAATAGTTTTTGATCATGATTGCCTGTAATGAAGGGCTTGATGCCCCGCAAATCTCCTGTTGTTGTACGAATGACACGGCCATGGATCGATTGTCGATGGCCCACTGCGCTTACAGATCGCGCAGCCGGTTGTCGCCGAGCGTCTGTTTTATTTTTACCGGAAGTCATTTGGGCTTGCCCGGTGTGATAGCTGTCGGGGCAGTGTATCGTTGGGTTTTGCGGGGTCGCAAGGCAGAAATTTTCATGCCATTGGCAAGAAAAACTCTGGATCGGGGGTATCCCTTAGTCATGGCAGGATCTTCAGCGCTTCCGCGCCATCGAATGAAGAAAAAAGCCCCTGACAACTTGCTTACATGCAAAAAATAAAGCTATACTCCTTGAGTTTGACGTCAGGCGGGTATGGCTGTCGGGCGAGAGCGGCATAGCAGGTTCGCCGGCCGTGTTTTTGCAACTGCCGGCATGCAACGAATCGAAGGCTATGAATCAAGATCAGGTACAGCTTGTGCTTACGGATCGGGATCGCGCAGCGATGAACCGGCGTGCAAGTGGCGGAATCATCCGTACGCTTGGTGCGCAGGCGATCATGCTGCTTGCGGCGGTGCTTGTGTCCTGGCTGGTTTCCGGCGCCGCGGCTGCGGTTTCCGCCCTGATTGGCGCCGCAGCCTATTTTGTACCCAATGCGTTGTTTGCGTTTCGTTTGTTGCTGGCCCTTTGGGGCCCGGCGAAATCCAGCCCGCTTGCTTTTTTTGCGGGCGAAGCCTTCAAGCTGGGGTCGGCCATCCTCGTCATGGGTCTGGCCGCATGGCTGGGGCGTAGCTGGCTGGTGTGGCCAGCCATGCTTTTTGGCTTGGTATGTGTTTTAAAAGGCTATGTGTTGCTGCTGGTGTTTCGCAAGCTGCCATAGTTTTTTGTGTATTAATTTCATGGGCGTTGCACGCTCGTCAACAGGATAAGGGTTCAGATGGCTGCTAGTGATATTTCGCCACAGTCTGAGTATATTCAGCACCACTTGGTTCACCTGAATAACGTCGGTGCCAAGCAATCGGCCATCGCCAACTTCAATATCGTCAATTACGACTCGCTGTTCTGGTCCATTCTTACAGGTCTCGTCGTCGTTTTTCTGCTGTGGCGCGCCGCCAAGCTGGCCAGCGCCGGCGTTCCGGGCCGCTTCCAGACCTTCGTCGAAATGATGGTCGACATGGTCGAGGAACAAGCCAAAAGCATCGTTCCCAACGAGATCTCGCGCCGCTTCGTTTCGCCTCTGGCCCTGACGGTGTTCCTGTGGATCATCCTCATGAACGTCCTTGACCTGGTGCCGGTCGATTTCCTGGCATGGGTCTTCAAGCATACCGGCCTGGGCGCCCATCACGGCGACATGCTGTACTACCACCGCATCCTGCCCACCGCCGACCTGAACGTGCCCATGGGCATGTCGCTGGGCGTGCTGCTGCTGATGTTCTACTACGGCATCAAGATCAAGCATCCGGGCGGCTTCGTCAAGGAACTGTTCACTGCGCCCTTCCACGCGCCCGGCATTGCCGGCCTGGCTCTCGCGCCGTTCAACTTCCTTCTGAACTGCATCGAATACGCAGCCAAGTCCGTGTCCCTGGGCATGCGGCTGTTCGGCAACATGTTTGCCGGCGAACTCATTTTCATGCTGATCGCCCTGCTGGGCGGCGCATGGACCGGATTTAATGGTGCAAGCCTAGGCTTGGGTATAGGGCATGTCCTGGCGGGGTCGATGTGGGCGATTTTCCACATCCTGATCGTGCTGTTGCAGGCCTTTATCTTCATGATGCTGACCCTGGTGTATGTGGGGCAGGCTCACGAAGGCCATTAATAGTTTTCGGCGCGGGCCGTTTTGGTCCGGCCGGGGTACAAGGCTTTTCTTGTAAAGCAGTTTTTTTGACTTTTTGATTACACGGTTATTAACCAAGGAGTTGTCATGACCAACGTTGCTTTCGTTGCTCTAGCTTGCGGTCTTATTATTGGTCTGGGCGCTATCGGTGCTTGCATTGGTATTGCCCTGATGGGTGGCAAATATCTGGAAGCTTCTGCTCGTCAGCCTGAACTGATGAACGCTTTGCAGACCAAAATGTTCCTGCTGGCCGGTCTTATCGACGCTGCGTTCCTGATCGGTGTTGGTATCGCCATGTTGTTCGCATTCGCCAACCCCTTCGTCGGGTAAGCATTGCAGTCCGCCGCATGGCGGGTCAAGCAGCCGCGGTCGGCCATATGGCGCCGGCCTGCGGCATGGACATTAAGTGTCGTGCGGCCAAGCCGCCTGGCACAAGTGGTATTAAAGGGAAACGACCGTGAATTTAAACGCGACTCTCTTTTTTCAGATGATCGTGTTTTTCGTGTTGGGCTGGTTTACGATGAAATTCGTATGGCCTCCCCTCACGAAAGCAATGGATGACCGCCGTCAGAAAATTGCCGACGGCCTGGCGGCCGCCGACAAGGGCAAGGCCGACCTGGCCCAGGCCCAGGCGCGGATCAGCCTGATCGAAGCATCTGCAAAAACGGAAAACCATGCTCGCATGGTCGAGGCCGAGAAACAAGCCGCGGCTCTTATCGACCAGGCTCGTCGCGAAGGCGAGGCCGAGAAGGCACGTATCGTTGCACAAGCTCAGCAGGACGCGGCCCAAGAGGTCCAGCGTGCGCGTGAAAGCTTGCGTGCCGATGTCGCCGTTCTGGCGGTCAAGGGTGCAGAGCAGATTCTCAAACGAGAAGTTGACGCACAGGCACACGCCGAGCTGCTTAACCAGCTCAAGGCTCAACTTTAAACTCAGGGCAAGCCATGGCTGAACTATCGACAATCGCCAGACCCTATGCCGAGGCGCTGTTCGCGACGGCACGCAACGACCAGGCCGGCCTGGCGTCGTGGTCGGATCTGGTGTCCGAGCTCGCCCACGTGGCAAGCCAGAACGACGTGCGCGAGGCATTGACCGACCCCAGGCTGAACACCGCCCAGCGCATCGAGCTGTTCAAGGGCCTGATCAAATCCCCGCTTTCGGCGCAGGCAAGCAATTTCATCGAACTGCTCGTCAGCAACAACCGTATTCTGGTTCTGCCGCAAATCGCCGAACAGTTCGAGCAGCTCAAGAACCAGCACGAAGGCACGGCGTTGGCCCAGATCATCAGCGCCTATGCGCTGGCCGACGATCAGGTTCAGCAACTCGTGTCCGGGTTGGAAAAAAAGTTTGGCCTCAAATTGAAGCCGGCCGTCACGGTGGATGCCGATCTTATCGGCGGCGTACGCGTGATCGTCGGCGACCAAGTACTTGATACTTCTGTGCAGGCCCAGTTGGCCCGCATGCGCGACACTCTGGCCGCCTGACGCGCGCCAGATAACAGGATTCCAGGAGTCTGAACATGCAACTTAACCCGTCAGAGATCAGCGAACTGCTCAAGAGCCGCATTGAAGGCCTGGGCGCGTCCACCGACGTACGTACGCAGGGCACGGTCGTTTCCGTGACCGACGGTATTACCCGCATCCACGGCCTGTCCGATGTGATGCAAGGCGAAATGCTTGAATTCCCGAACAACGTGTTCGGACTTGCGCTCAACCTCGAGCGCGACTCCGTCGGCGCGGTGATTCTGGGCGACTACACCGGCGTTTCCGAAGGCGACCCGGTCAAGACCACCGGCCGCATTCTCGAAGTGCCCGTCGGTCCCGAACTGCGCGGCCGCGTGGTCGATGCACTGGGTTCGCCCATCGACGGCAAAGGCCCCATCAACGCCAAGGCCACCGACATCATCGAAAAAGTCGCGCCCGGCGTGATTGCGCGTAAGTCGGTGTCGCAGCCTTTGCAAACCGGCATCAAGGCTATCGACTCCATGGTCCCCATCGGCCGCGGCCAGCGCGAGCTGATCATCGGCGACCGTCAAACCGGCAAGACCGCTGTTGCCGTCGACACCATCATCAGCCAGAAGGGCAAGAACGTAACCTGCGTTTACGTCGCCATCGGCCAGAAGGCGTCCACGATCAACAACGTGGTGCGCAAGCTCGAAGAGTACGGCGCCCTGGAATACACCATCGTCGTAGCCGCCGCCGCATCCGATTCCGCCGCCATGCAGTATCTGTCGGCCTACTCGGGTTGCACCATGGGCGAATACTTCCGTGATCGCGGCGAAGACGCCCTGATCATTTACGACGACCTGACCAAGCAAGCCTGGGCCTACCGTCAGGTATCCCTGCTGCTGCGCCGCCCGCCCGGCCGCGAAGCCTATCCCGGCGACGTGTTCTACCTGCACTCGCGCCTGCTGGAACGCGCTGCTCGCGTCAACGAAGAGTACGTCGAGAAGTTCACCAACGGCGAAGTCAAGGGCAAGACCGGTTCGCTGACCGCGCTGCCCATCATCGAAACCCAGGCCGGCGACGTGTCCGCCTTCGTTCCGACCAACGTCATTTCCATTACCGACGGCCAGATCTTCCTGGAAACCGACTTGTTCAACGCCGGTGTCCGTCCCGCCATCAACGCCGGTATCTCGGTGTCGCGCGTCGGCGGCTCGGCCCAGACCAAGGTCGTCAAGAAACTGTCGGGCGGTATTCGTACCGACTTGGCCCAGTATCGTGAATTGGCCGCGTTCGCCCAGTTCGCCTCCGACCTCGACGACGCGACGCGTCGTCAGCTGGAGCGCGGCAAGCGCGTCGTGGAACTGCTCAAGCAGCCTCAGTACCAGCCCCTGCAGGTCTGGGAACTGGCCGTCACCTTGTTCGCCGTCAACAACGGCTACCTGGACGACCTGGAAGTCGAGCAAGTCCTGGCATTCGAAAAATCGCTCAAGGATTACCTCAAGTCCAAGCACGAAGGGGTCATCAAGCGTATCGAAGACAGCAAAGAGCTGTCCAAGGACGACGAAGCGGAATTGGTTGCAGCCATACAAGAGTTCAAAAAGCACGGTGCTTTTTAAGTTTGACTGGCGAGGGTGATGAAGCGGCAGCTTCAGTATCCAAACGTACGGTGGGGCTTGCCTCGGCAGCCCCGCTATAACGCCCTTTCAGGAAAGAGCGATGGCCGGAATTAAGGAAATTCGAACCAAGATCAAGAGCGTGCAAAACACGCGCAAGATCACCAAAGCCATGGAGATGGTAGCGGCATCCAAGATGCGCAAGGCGCAAGACAGGATGCGTGCCGGCCGTCCCTATGCAACCAAGGTGCGCGAGATCGCCGCCAATCTGATGCAGGCGCATCCCGATTACACGCACCCCTACATGATCGAACGCAGCGAACTGCGTGCGGTGGGCGTGGTCGTTGTCTCGACCGACAAGGGTCTGTGCGGCGGCTTGAACACCAACATCATGCGTCTGGTGCTGGCTCGTCTCAAAGAGTTCGAGCAGAAGGGCGTCAAGGTGCAGACGACCGCCCTGGGCAACAAGGGCGCCGGCGTGTTGTCGCGCATAGGCGCCAACCTGGTTTCGCAGGAAGTCCAGCTGGGCGACAAGCCCAACCTGGAACGCCTCATCGGTGCCATCAAGGTTCAGATCGACGATTTCGTCGATGGCAAGATCGACGCCATCTACCTGGCCACGAACCGCTTCGTGAACACCATGAAGCAGGATCCCAGCTTCATCCGCCTGCTGCCGCTGCCCAGCGGGCTGGCCGATCCGTTCCAGTCCGAAGGCGCTGCCGAAGGCCAGCAAGCGTCCAAGTCGGAATACGGCTGGGACTACCTCTACGAGCCCGATTCCAAGACCGTCATCGACGAACTCTTGATGCGCTACGTAGAGGGCCTGGTGTATCAGGCGGTGGCGGAAAACATGGCCTCCGAGCAGTCGGCCCGCATGGTCGCCATGAAGGCCGCATCCGACAACGCCAAGAAAGTCATCGGCGACCTTGAACTGGTCTACAACAAGACCCGCCAAGCCGCCATTACCAAAGAAATTTCAGAAATCGTGGGGGGCGCTGCCGCTGTTTAAGGTTTAACAGAAAGGCATCCCGTCAAAGATATTTAGCAAGGACTAAACATGAGCAACGGAACCATCGTTCAGTGCATCGGCGCCGTGGTGGATATTCAGTTCCCCCGCGACCGCATTCCCAAAATCTACGACGCGCTCAAGCTCGTCGATACCAGCTCGGGTTTCGCCGAAGCCGGGCTCACCTTCGAAGTCCAGCAGCAATTGGGCGACGGCGTGGTGCGCACCATTGCCATGGGCTCCTCCGACGGCCTGCGCCGCGGCATGGAAGTGGCCAACTCGGGCGCACCCATCTCGGTGCCCGTCGGTGAAGGCACCCTGGGTCGCATCATGGACGTGCTGGGTCGTCCCATCGACGAACGCGGTCCCATCCAAAGCGAAGAAGTGCGCGCCATCCACCAGGACGCGCCCAAGTTCGACGAGCTTTCTCCTTCGGTAGAGCTGCTGGAAACCGGCATCAAGGTTATTGACCTGGTCTGCCCGTTCGCCAAGGGCGGTAAGGTCGGCCTGTTCGGCGGCGCCGGCGTGGGCAAGACCGTCAACATGCTGGAACTCATCAACAATATCGCCAAGGCGCACAGCGGCTTGTCCGTGTTCGCCGGTGTGGGCGAGCGTACTCGCGAAGGCAACGACTTCTACCACGAAATGGCTGAAGCCGGCGTCATCCAGATGAACAACCTGAAGGACTCCAAGGTGGCCATGGTGTTCGGCCAGATGAACGAGCCTCCCGGCAACCGTCTGCGCGTGGCGCTGTCGGGCCTGACCATGGCGGAAAAATTCCGCGACGAAGGCCGCGACATCCTGTTCTTCGTTGACAACATCTACCGCTACACCCTGGCCGGCACCGAAGTGTCCGCTCTGCTGGGTCGTATGCCTTCCGCCGTGGGTTACCAGCCTACGCTGGCCGAGGAAATGGGCAAGCTGCAAGAGCGCATCACCTCGACCAAGACCGGTTCCATCACGTCCATCCAGGCCGTTTACGTTCCTGCCGATGACTTGACCGACCCGTCGCCCGCCACGACCTTCCAGCACTTGGACTCCACCGTGGTGCTGTCGCGCGACATCGCCGCCCTGGGTATCTACCCGGCCGTCGACCCGCTCGACTCCACCAGCCGCCAGCTCGACCCGCAAGTCGTGGGCGAAGAGCACTACGCGGTCGCCCGCGGCGTGCAGCAGACGCTGCAGCGCTACAAGGAATTGCGCGACATTATCGCGATTCTGGGCATGGACGAGCTCTCGCCGGAAGACAAGCAGGCCGTTGCCCGCGCCCGCAAGATCCAGCGCTTCCTGTCGCAGCCTTTCCACGTGGCCGAAGTCTTTACCGGCTCGCCCGGCAAGTACGTTCCGCTGGCGGAAACCCTGCGCGGCTTCAAGATGATCGTCGAAGGCGAATGCGACGCATTGCCCGAGCAGGCCTTCTACATGGTCGGCTCCATCGACGAAGCCTTCGAAAAAGCCAAGAAACTCCAATAAGGAACGAACATGGCCAACTTGCATGTTGACGTCGTCAGCGCGGAAGAATCGATCTTTGCCGGTGAGGCAAAGTTCGTGACCCTGCCTGGCGAGTCTGGCGAGCTGGGCATATTGCCCGGCCACACGCCGCTTATTTCGCGTATTCGGCCCGGGACGGTCAAAGTCGTCCTGGCTGACGATTCCGAGGTCAGCATCTTCGTTGCCGGCGGTATTCTCGAAGTCCAGCCGGGCACGGTTACGGTATTGTCCGATACCGCCATCCGCGCCGAGGATCTCGACGAGGCCAAAGCCATTGAAGCGCGCAAGCGGGCTGAAGAGCTCTTGCGCAACACCAAGGACAAGGCCGACATTGCCGTGGTCGAGGCCGAACTTGCCATGCTGGCGGCCCAGGCCGCCGCTGCCCGCAAGCTCAGCCATCCGCGCCGCTCGCACTGATCGCAAGCCGGCTTCGGCCGGCCTTGCAAGATGGGCGCCCGTAACCGGGCGCCTTTTTATTGGCTGCTGCAGGGCCGACTCGCCTAGGTACTTTCCGAGTTAAGACAACTCCGAATTGTTGCGGATCCAGGGTCTTACTACTCTTGTGCTATCGATACAAGACCCCGGAGGGCATCATGAGAGAACGCTTGGATTGCGCCGTATTGCGCACCGAATGCAGTGACAACTGGGTATCCCCCTGGCTGGGGTCCCATGCCGGCGGCAGGTTGCATTTGCAGGCGCTGGCCGACAACGCCACCAGCGCGGTCGCCGCCGGCTCCGCGCGTACCCTTGTCGATCTGTCCATGCGCTTGCGCCGCTTCGATGCCTGCCTTATTCCTGTTACGGAAGCCAACCTTCCCTGGGTGCGCACCACGCTGTCCACCGCCGAAGGCGTCGTCCAGACGCCGCTCATCGCCCTGGTGCGCGGCTTGAAGGCCGCCGCCCTGAATGATCTTTACGCCCTGGGGCTGGCCGACTTTATCCGCGAACCCGTCTGCACCGAAGAGATCCGCGCCCGCATCGAGCGCCTGCTGGACGCCAGGCGCTATGCAGGCGTGCCGCCGGCCGCGGCCCGCGCCTTGTCCGAGGGCGGCGGGGCCCACTACGGCAACACGGCCCGGGATACCGTCCAGGTCACTGAAGACTCCCTGTGCGACACCATACTCGAACGCAGCGGCACCGAACTCGAGGCCTTTGCCATCGCCTCGGCGTCCCGCTGCGCCACATCGCGCGTCTCGTTCCGGACAGCCAAAAGCCAGGTCATCGAGCGCTTCGAGCGCGCCTACATCACGGCGGCGTTGGGGCGCCACGCTGGTAACATCGCCATGGCCGCCAGGGCGGCCCAGAAGCATAGGCGTGCATTCTGGGCGCTGATGCGCAAGCACGAAATCGACGCGGCTCCCTTCCGCCGCGAAGCAAGCCCTTCGCACCCCAGAGACGGGTAAAATCAATACTCTCTAATTAAGGATAGACGTGACTGCACCAACTTTAAAGAACGATGTCTTCTTGCGCGCCCTGATGCGCGAGCCGGTTCCCTACACGCCCATCTGGCTGATGCGCCAAGCGGGGCGCTATCTACCCGAATACAACGAAACCCGGGCCCGCGCCGGGTCGTTCATGGGCCTGGCAAAGAATCGCGAGTACGCCTGTGAAGTCACGCTGCAGCCCTTGCTGCGCTTCGACCTGGATGCCGCCATCCTGTTCTCCGACATTCTTACCGTTCCGGATGCCATGGGGCTGGGCCTGGACTTCCTGGCGGGCGAAGGCCCCAAGTTCGCGCACCCCCTGCGCAACGAAGACGACGTCCGAAAGCTTACCGTACCCGACCTGTCCCGTTTGCAATACGTGTTTGACGCGGTATCGCTCATCCGCAAGGAACTCGACGGCAAGGTGCCCCTGATCGGCTTCGCCGGCAGCCCCTGGACGGTGGCCTGTTACATGGTCGAAGGGCAGGGTTCCAGCGATTACCGCCTGATCAAGACCATGTTGTACAGCCGTCCCGATCTTTTGCACCGCATTCTTGAAATCAATGCGCAAGCCACCCAAAACTACCTGAACGCCCAGATCCAGGCGGGCGCGCAGGCCGTCATGGTGTTCGATAGCTGGGGCGGGGTGCTGTCCGATGGGCTGTTCCAGGAATTTTCGCTGGCTTATACGCAAAAAGTGGTTCAGGGCCTGATCCGGCACCACGAAGGGCGTGCCGTGCCCGTCATTGTATTCACCAAGGGCGGCGCGCAATGGATGGATGGCATAGCCGCTACGGGCTGCGACGCCATCGGGTTGGACTGGACCGCCAACCTTGCCCAGGCCCGCCAGCGCCTGGGTGATTCTGTTGCATTGCAAGGCAACCTGGACCCCATGGCCTTGTTCGGCGGGCAGGACGTTATTCGCACCCAGGCCCGCAAGGTAATCGACGACTACGGCGTGGTCGGCAAGGGCGGCCATGTCTTTAACCTGGGGCACGGAATTTCGCGTTTCACTCCGCCGGAGGCCGTACAGATCCTGGTCGACGAAGTTCATACCTACAGCCGTTCCAAGCACTAATTTTGCTCCTGGACAATGGGTAAAACCCTTATTTTGCCCTGCCCGATCATGCAGGTTGTTCACAGTTTACGGTGCTGTGCAGCATGCTTTACGGGCAGGCTTATAAAACCTTGTATTATGTATAAGCTATTGTTTTTAAACAAATATAAGCGATGATGACTACTGGGTTTCAAGAATTTTATGTACGGGCAGTTGACTTTTAGAAAGTTGTCATAAGGATTTTCCCCAAAGTTATCCACAGGCATGCCGACAGAATATCGAAATCCCGCAGCGACAGGCGTTTAAGGCGCTAAACAAGAATTCACTTTAAGTATTAATCCAATTGGCCAAGTCTCCCGATTCCCAGCCCATGCCGGTCGCCGACGCTTCTGATCGGCCGGCATGCTGGGTACAGGTCGCGCTGGACGTTCCCCTGCAAGGCGTGTTCGACTACCGGGCCACTGTCCGGGTCGCGGTGGGCATGCGGGTCATCGTGCCCTTTGGGCGCCGCAAGCTGGTGGGTGTGGTGGTGGCCTTGCCGGAACAGCCCGCGTTCGACCCCGAGCAGGTCAAGGAAATCGATCAGGTCCTGGACGATACCCTGCCTTTGCCCGCCGACTGGCTGCGTCTGGCATCGTTCGCCGCGCAGTATTATCAGCGCCCCCTGGGCGAGGTCATGCTGCCGGCGTTGCCGGCGGGTTTGCGCAAGGTGGCCGCTTATCAGGGCAAGCGTTCCAGCGGCGGGCCGGTCCAGCGGATAGATCGCCGCAAGCCCGCCCAAGCAGCCGATATACAGGCCGACCAACCTCCGACCCTGAATGCCGAACAGGCTGCCGCGGCCCAGGCGATTGCAGCGCTGCATGTCCACAAGACCGTGTTGTTGCATGGGGTGACGGGCAGCGGAAAAACCGAGGTCTATCTGCATGCCATACAGGCAACTCTGGCGCGCGGGCGGCGGGTGCTGTTCATGGTGCCCGAAATCAACCTGACCCCGCAGCTTGAGCAATCGCTTCGGGCGCGGTTGGCCGGCCTGGCGGGGGCCGACGCGCTGGCCGTGCTGCACAGCGGCCTGGCCGACGGCGAGCGTCTGCAAGCCTGGCTGCGCATGCAGCGCGGGCAGGCCAGGGT
>JBARWC010000095.1:0-16486 GCA_049646585.1 Burkholderiaceae bacterium
AACGACCGCACTTCGGAAGCCACCACGGCGAAGCCGCGGCCTTGCTCGCCCGCCCGGGCCGCCTCGACGGCGGCATTCAGGGCCAGGATATTGGTCTGGAAGGCAATGCTGTCGATCACCCCGACGATTTCGCCTATCTTGCCGGAACTGCCTGAAATGCGCTGCATGGTGTCCACGACCTGTGCGACAGCTTGTTCGCCGCGCTGCGCAACCGCCGACGCGCTGGCGGCCAGGGTATTGGCCTGACGCGCATGATCGGTGTTCTGCTTGACCGTCGCGGCAAGCTCTTCCATGCTGGCGGCGGTTTCCTGCAAGGATGCCGCCTGTTCTTCGGTG
Source organism: Burkholderiaceae bacterium (assembly GCA_049646585.1). Taxonomy (GTDB): domain Bacteria; phylum Pseudomonadota; class Gammaproteobacteria; order Burkholderiales; family Burkholderiaceae_B. Next base: position 337 of record JBARWC010000095.1, read on the forward strand.
CGGCTGGACAGGTCGGTGTTGCCCGCGGCGATCTCCGCCGAACCGATATGGATTTCATCGACGCCGGATCGCACGGCGGCAATGGTGCGCGCCAGCGCCTGCTGGGTGCGCTGGACGTTGCTGAACAAGACGTGGACTTCGTTCCTGCTGTGCGGCGGCGCCTGCGGAATGCGGGCCGTCAGATCGCCCTGCCCCAGCTTTTCCATGCCGTCGATGACTTGCCGCACGGGGCGCAAGGTTCTGGCCGCCAGCCACCCCACCAGCAAAGAGATCAGCAAGGTCCCGATCAACATCAAGCCCATCTGGTATGCCAGGTAGATATGGCTTTGCATCAGGAACTCGCCCCTATCGCCCATGCCATACATCAGCCAGTCCCAGCCTGGCACCGTATCCCAGGCCACGAACCGGTCGCTGGCGGCGTCTCCCGCGCCTAGCCGAACCTGAGCGAAACCGCTGTCGTTCTTGTACAGGGCTTCCAGCGCCGCGACGTCGGCCGGCGGCATCTCGGCACCAAGCGCGGCGCCCGCCTTGCCGCCAACGCCGGCGACCCGCGTCCACCCCTTGCCGTCGGCGCTACGGCGCAGCACGCCCAGAACGCCGTGATCGGCGACCTTGATCTTGCTTATCCAATCAAGCAGGCTGGTGACTTGCTCGTCGACATTCACGCGTACGGAAAAGCCACCATAGACCGTGCCGGACTCGTCCTTCAGCGGCTGGATGCTCATGGCATACCACTTTCCGTTGCGCTGCACCACACCGCTATAGGGCTGGCCGCCGTCCAGGGTTCTGGCCAGCAAGTCGTTGGGCTCGATCGCGCTGCCCAGCCGCACATTGCCCTGCGCATCGCGCAGCAGCGTCGCCGCTCGCACCCACTTGTTGCCGGAGCGCACGATGACAGCCGGATCGGCTCCGGTGTTTTCATTGATGCGTGTCAGCGTATCAATGTCGCCGTTGACGATGTGGTCCTCGACCACCAGCAGCGGCACGGCCCCGCCCTCGTCGGTATCGGTCGTGTTGCCGTCCAACACGGGAATGCCGCCCAGCTCGCGCTGCAGGACGGGCAGGATTTGCTTGCCACGATCACTGGCGCTGGCGAAAACCAGCTCCAGCGACTGGTGCACGCCATGCAGGGCCGAGGTCATCTCGCGCTCCACGGTCTGGACGGCGGTATCTCGGCTTTGCCAGGCCATGACGGCCGCGATGCCCGCCATGACAAGGACGGTTATGACCGATGTGCTCAGAAACAGTTTGACCGCCAGGGAGCGCCGCGCGAGCCACCCGCCGCTCGCCGACGCGTCTGCGGAACGAACGCGTGTTGTTGTCTCCATCATGACCCCTTATTTTCGTAGCCTACGTTTCTTTCTTATAAGGGGTTAACGTCCGGAAACGGTGGGTCTTTATGGCTGCGGCCTAAGGGCTTTCCCGCAGGCCGGGTCCGGATAGGCCGTGCCGCATCCGGACCCGACCCGAGGGCCGGCCCGGAAAACGGCGCGACGGCCGGAAGAATGCCTACATGGCGACGCCCAGTACGCGCTGCATGAACTCGGTCACAGACATCGCCTGTCCATTGACCGTAACGCTGTTGTTCTCGTACAAGAGCGAGGCGGCCGTCGTATCGCCCTCGACCTTGACCAGGCCCGCACGCTGCAAACGCGCCATGTATTGGTCATAGATCATGGTTCCCATCATTTCCATCTGCATGCGCTGCTGAGGATCTGCCTGAGCCTGCCCGAAGGCGCGGATGATCATGGGCTTGGCCAGGCTGAAATCCAGCCGTACCTGCTTCAAGGCCTGGGACAGCAAGACATCGGCGCTGGCCTTGTCGTCATCGGTCGGCCGGGTAAGATCGACCAGCAAGCTGGCCTTGCTTTGCCCGTCGGCGTTTTTCCAAAGCAATTCATCGACAGCGACCGATGGGTTGCCGGCCAGGACAGCTTTCAGTTTTTCCAGCAGCACGCGCTCTTCGTCGTCGGTAAGGACCAGGTCCTGATCGTCCCCGCCGCGCTTGGCCTGGATGGCGTCATACTCTTTGGCCAGGGCGGTCAGCGCCGCCAGGTCGAGGCGGCTGGCCCTGACGCCCAGGGACAGGCTGCCCAGGTCCATGGGGCCCACCGCAACGCGGCCGAAGTCGTAGCGCAGCGAGCCATCCAGCATGTCGCCGGTCTGGACGTTGTCCAGCTTGACGGCCAGCTTTTCAACGGCAAGCGCGTCGTTCCCGGCTTCGGTCATGGTAAAGGAGTCGACCGTGGCGCTGCTTTGCGCACGCATGACATCCCCCTCGGCCACCTCGGTGCTGCTGTCCACGCGGATGTTCTTGATGCTCAGGTTCTCGCCCGCCTGCGCATCGGCCAGCGAAAAGGAATCGAACTGCCCGGCGGCCGAGCCGGCCTTGAAATTCTTGCTGAAATCGACGTTTATGGTGCCGCCGCTGAAACTGAGCGTGCTGCCGTCCTCGACGAGTTCAGTGGGCCGGAAGGTCCAGACGGAATTCCCGCTGCCGCCAAAGCCCACCCGCGTGTTCACCGTCAGGGGCGATGCGCCTTTCTGACTGCCCACCCAAGCCTGGGTGGCGGGCGTGGCGACGAGCTCCGCCCGGCTATAGGCCAGCAAGGGTGCCAGATGGCCTTCTTGCAGGGCGCCCAGGGGGAAGGGGCCGTGCTGCAAATGATCGCGCATGGAAAGATCCACCAACTTGCCGTCGGGGTCCTTCATGGTTACGGTATAGAGGACATCAGAGGAAAAGAAACGGCGCTGGTAGTCGGCAATACCGACTTTTACCGTGTCCGCATCCGGCCCCAGATACTGCGCCAGGCGCTCGTTGGCCTGCACCACGGCGTCCTCGATGGTTTTCTGCGCTTCTTTTCCCACGTACCACGTAGCGCCCAGATAGGCGGCACCCAGCACCACCACGACGCCGATAAGCCCTGTACTCTTCTTCATGTTCACCCTGTTTGCTGAAAATCGATCCCACGCGTCTTGGACAAGCTTGCGCATGCGGCGCCGAAGCTGTTTGCAGGCATACTGTCCATCAATCGACGCACCAGACATTTAAACATGAAAGCACGTCGGCAAAATGGTCATTGCATTGCGCGCGGGGCGAAACCTGCCTACCATACGACGCAGGCCGACGCAGCGCCGAAACCGAGCAGGGAAAACATCCAACATGAGCGCGAACTTCCAATTTTATTTTGATTTTTCATCGCCTTACGGCTATCTTGCCAGCACGCAAATCGAAGCGCTGGCCGCCGAGTTCGGCCGCCGTGTGGACTGGCACCCCATCTTGCTGGGCCCCATGTTCAAGGCCATGAACTCGGCGCCGCTGGTGGATATCCCTCTCAAGGGGAAGTACGCGCTACATGACTTCGAACGCAGTGCAAAGCTGTTCGGCATCCCCTACGTCCAGCCCAAGGCCTTTCCCATAGGCACAGTGGCGGCCGCGCGCGCCGTTCTGTATGTGCAGGACAAGGCGCCCGACAAGGCCGCGGGCTTCATCAAGCGGCTGTATCGCGCCTATTTTGCGCAGCAGCGCGACATCAGCGATGCCGGCGTTGTGCTGGACCTGGCAACGCAAGAAGGCTTGGACGCATCGGATCTTGCCCAAGGCATGGTCCGGGAAGACATCAAGGACAAGCTGAAGAAATCAGTGGCCCAGGCCATGGAGCGGGGCGTATTCGGCTCGCCTTTCGTATTCGTCGACGACGAGCCGTTCTGGGGCTTCGACCGATTCGATCATATCCACAGATGGCTGCGCAGCCGGCCATGAACACGCTGCGGGCGGCCGGGCAAGCGGCTTGCAGCTTGGTGCGCCGCCCCGCCCGCGGACCTGCGCCGGACGGCTATTCGCTGTCGGGCTGATTGGCTGGCGCCGCCCGCTGAAAAGCGTCGATGCCGGCGCATGCGGCGTCTATGCGCACGATGGTCGGGTAGGCGCTTTCATCGCAGCCGAAGCGCCGCGCATTGAACAACTGGGGCACCAGGCACAGGTCGGCGAAAGTGGGCTGGTCGCCATGGCAAAAACGGCCGGTCCTGGGGCTGGCGGCCAGCATGGCTTCCACGGCGGACAGGCCTTGCGCTATCCAATGCCTGTACCACTCGTTCTTGGCTTCCTCGCCCACAGCCATCTGGTGCTTCAGGTACTTGAGCACGCGCAGGTTGTTCAGGGGGTGGATGTCGCAAGCGATGGTTTGGGCAATGGCGCGCACGCGCGCGCGCCCTTGGGCATCGGCCGGCAGCAAAGCCGGCGCCGGGTGGGTTTCTTCCAGGTATTCCAGGATGGCCATGGACTGGCCCACCGCCAGATCGCCATCGACCAGCGTAGGCACCAGCGCGGTGGGGTTCAGCGTACGATAGTCATCCGACAACTGCTGCCCGCCGTCTTTCAGCAAGTGCACAGGCACCGTCTCGTAGGCCAGGCCCTTCAGGTTCAGGGCGATGCGCACGCGGTAGGCGGCGGAACTGCGGAAGTAGCTGTACAGCTTCATGGCGTGTCCTTGATTTTTCTGGAAAGCTCTTTGGGTAGCGGGAAGGAGACATTCTCGGGCGCGCCGTCCAGCGCGCGCACCGAAGCCGCGCCCAATTCCTTGAGGCGCGCAATCACCTGCTGCACCAGCACCTCGGGCGCCGACGCGCCGGCGGTGACGCCGACGCGCTTGGCCCGGGCCACCCAGGCGGGGTCTATCATGTCGGGGGTATCGATCAGGTGGGCTTCCGCGCCCTTGCGCTCGGCCACTTCGCGCAAGCGGTTGGAGTTGGAACTGTTCGGGCTGCCCACGACCAGGACCAGATCGCATTGGGGCGCCATGATCTTGACGGCATCCTGGCGATTTTGCGTGGCGTAGCAGATATCGCTTTTCTTGGGCTCGACGATGGACGGAAACCGCGTGCGCAGCGCCTGGGCCACCACCGCCGCATCGTCGACCGACAAGGTCGTCTGGGTGACGAAGGCCAGGTTGTCCGGATCGCGCACCTGCAGGGCGGCCACGTCTTCGGGCGTTTCGACCAGGTAGATGCCCGCGTCGGCCTGGCCCAGCGTGCCTTCGACCTCCGGGTGGCCCTTGTGGCCTATCATGATGATCTCGCGCCCCGCCGCCCGCATGCGCGCCACTTCGATATGCACCTTGGTCACCAGAGGGCAGGTGGCGTCGAACACCTTAAGGCCCATTTTCTCGGCCTCCGCACGCACCGCCTTGGCCACGCCGTGCGCGGAAAACACCACGATGGCCCCGGCCGGAGCCTCGTGCAGCTCGTCGATGAAGATGGCGCCCTTTTGTTTCAAGTCCTGGACCACGTAGCGGTTATGGACGATTTCATGCCTGACATAGATGGGCGCGCCATGCAGTTCCAGCGCCCTTTCGACGATATCGATGGCGCGATCGACGCCGGCGCAAAAGCCCCTGGGCTGCGCCAGCACGACTTCCATGCCATCCTGCGGACTATGCTCAGGCATTACAGAACCCCCAGCAGAGAAACCTCGATGCGCAGATCCGCCCCCGCCAGAGGGTGGTTGAAATCGAACAGCACGGCGTCGTCGCCGAATTGTTTCAGGACGCCCGAATAGCGCCCGCCGTTGGGCGCCGTGAATTCGACCATGTCGCCGGGTTCAAATTCGTGATCGGGATCGGCATGCTGGGCCATCATGCCGCGCGACACCCATTGCAGCAGATCCGGATTGCGGTCGCCATAAGCGTCCGTGGCGGGCAGGTCGAAAGAAAAGCGCGTGCCTTCTTCACGCCCCAGCAGGCCTTCCTCCATGCCGGGCGCCCATTGGCCGGCACCCATTTGCAGGGTTGCGGGCCGACCATCGAACGTGTCGGCAAAAACAGAACCCGCCGCCGGGCCGGACCTGAGCTCGATACGGTAATGCAGGGTCAGGTAGGAATCAGGGCGAACGGCGGCGTTCGCGGATGCGGGGGTAGAAGTCAAAATCTGTCACCGTAAAGAAATGTGGCTATTGCCTCATTTTAGCCTCTCGGTAAAAGCCTGCCTGGACAAAACCCCGCCGCCAGGCGGAACAGAAGGCTGAAATCTGTCACGCTGGAGGGCGACTCCATAACCAGGACCGCCCCCCCTGCCCGCCATGACACAATACTCGATCGAACCCCGCGCCGAACGCCCACGCGAGCGCCTGCTGGCCCACGGCGCCCACGTCCTGACCTCAGCCGAGCTGCTGGCCATTATCCTGCGCACGGGGATCAAAGGCCGCGACGCCGTCAGCCTGGGGCGCGACCTGATAGAACGCTTCAGGGGCCTGCGCGCCCTGCTGTCCGCCGACGCGCAAACCCTGCTGGCCATGCCCGGGCTGGGCACGGCCAAGGCCTGCGAGCTTCTCGCCATCAACGAACTAAGCCGCCGCGCACTGGAAGAAGACCTGAAAGCCGGCCAGGCGCTGGACCAGCCGCAGCGGGTCAAGCATTACTGCACCGCCACGCTGGGCCATCTGCACGTCGAGCACTGCATGGCGCTATACCTGGACAGCCAGTTCCGCCTGATCGTCGCCGAGGAAGTCTCCCGCGGCACCCTGACCCAGGCTTCGGTATACCCACGCGAAGTCATCAAGGCGGGCCTGCGGCATCACGCGGCGGCGCTCATACTCGCCCACAACCACCCATCGGGCATAAGCGAACCCAGCGAGGCCGACCTGGCCCTTACCCGCCATCTGAAGAACGCCCTGGCCCTGGTGGACATACGCTTGCTGGACCACCTGATCGTCACCCCGACCGGAGCCGTATCGCTGGCCGAGCGGGGGCAAATCTGAAACTTTGCCCTGACGGCGCCATGCCCGGCTTGCCTTCCGCCTCAACGGCCGGAGGGAAATCGGCCACCCAGGGCCTCGGTCGCCGATCTTGCCGCGTCCATGACCAGCTCGTTCATGCGCTTGATTGCCGCTGCGCTGAATCGCTCTTTCGGCCCAGACAAAGAAATCGCGCCGCAGAAATCATTGTTCGCGGCAAACACCGCACACGCCACGGCCGCACAACTGGGGTCGCGTTCCCCCATGGAAAGCGCCAGCACATTGGCTCGCGACGGCGTTGCACCGGTGCCATAAAAAGCGGTAATCAATCTGCCCGCCGCGCCCCGGTTCAATGGCAGCAAATCGCCCTCTCGTATGCGATCCAGGGTCGAATGATTGGAATCGACACGCAGTACGCATACCCGGGACTCGCCATCGTGGTACACGTGGAAAGAAGCGCTTTCACTGCCATGATCGACCAATTCCCTAAGGATGGGCAATAGCACTTCGGTCAAGCGATACGTCGCTTCGTAGCGGCGGCCCAGCTCGTGGGCATACGAACCCAAGGCATAGCGGCCATCAATGCGCCGAACGACCAACGACGCCCTTTCCAGCGAGACAATCAAACGCAGCAGCGTGCTTTTATAGAAGCCGGTTGCGCGTGAAAGATCGGCTAGCGTAATGGGCTCCGCCTGCTGGGCAATCGCCCCGACAATCGCCAGGGCGCGGTCGACGGCCGCTACGCCACCGTCAGTCTCCGATACAGGTGTTGAGCTCATAGACTATCTGGGGTGGTTTATACATAGCGAACGATTATGCCATGCGGGCGGCAGGGGCCCCACCGACCAGGGCCGCACTACTGGCCCTCAAAGACCAGGCTGATGGCTGGCGCATACTTTTCGCCATGCCCGGCGGCAATCGCTTCGTCGAAACACGCAATCAGATTTTTCGCGCCCGTGGCATTGACGCCGACCTGCTCCGCCAGGCCGACGGCATAGGCCAGGTCTTTCTTCGCATAGGTCACCGGAAACGCCTTTTCCGGAAAGCTCTGAGGCGCAATGGCCTTCATGCCGTGATTGCGCAACGCAAAACTGTCCGCCGACCCCTGCGACAAGGCGGCAAACAAACGATCGGGCTCCACACCCGCCCGCACGCCGATGGCACGCGCTTCGGCCAAGGCCAGCACGGTCTCATAAAGGACCATATTGTTCAGTATCTTCACGACCTGGCCGGCGCCGACGCCGCCCACATGATTGACATCCGATGCGAACATGGCGATGTAAGCTTGAATATCGGCAAACACGGAGTCATCGGCGCCCACCGGCACGGCCAGCGTGCCGGCTTCGGCGGCGGCCCGGGTGCGCATGACGGGCGCATCGGCAAACAGAATGCCACGCTCCATCAGCTTGCCGGCCATGGCGCGAGTCAGGTCGACGGGCGACGTGCTCAAGTCCACAACCACCTGGCCCTTGCGGCATAGCTGCAACAAACCATCACCGCCATTGCCTTCGACTACGCTGCGTACGATTTCGCCCGATGGCAGCGACATGAAGATCACGTCGGCCTGCCGCGCAATTTCTTCGATGGTGGCGGAAACCACCCCATGGCCGGCCAGGCGTTGCAAGGGTTCGGCATTGCGGTCATTGGCAATAACGCGGATGCCGCTTTTGGTGGCCAGATGCCGGCAGATCGGTTCGCCCATGACGCCGACGCCGATAAAGCCTATGGTATTGAATGCAGTCATTGAAATGATTCCTTCGATATAACTAGTATTGTCTGGAAAGGCGGCCGTGCACGCCGAGCTTGCGGATCGGACAGCACCCGCGTCACGCCATATTGTGCGGGTCCATGCTCCAGTAAATGCCTTTGCTTTGTTGATACAGGCGCATGCCGGTGATGCCCTTTTCACGCCCGATGCCGCTGTTCTTGAAGCCGCCGAACGGTGTCGAAACCGAAAGCTGCTTGTAGGTATTGATCCAGACCAGGCCGGTTTCAAGCGCGCGCGCAACCCGCCAGGCGCGCTGATAGTTTGCCGTCCATATCCCGGAGGCCAAGCCGTAGGCGCTGTCGTTGGCCTGGGCGATCAAGTCTTCTTCGTCATCAAAAGGCAGCACGCAAAGGACGGGCCCGAAGATTTCCTCGCGCACCGCTGTCGCCCCATTATCCAGGCCACCGATAATGGTGGGCAGGAAGAAAGCGCCCTGCGCAAACTCCGCCCCCTCTGGACGTTTCCCGCCCAATAGGATGCGGCCGCCTTGCGCCACCGCCTCCTCGACGAATTGTTCTATGCGGCCGCGATGCGCAAAGCTGGCGATGGGCCCCATTTCGGCGCCTTCCGTCATCGGCAGGCCAACCTTGATCTTGCCTGCGCGCTCAATCAGCAATGCAAGCAAGCGGTCATGCACGCCGCGCTGGACGAACAAACGCGAACCCGCCACGCAGGATTGACCGCTACCCTCAAAAATGCCGCCCATGATGTTTTCCACGGCCGCCTCGAGATTGGCGTCGTCGAACACGATATGAGGCGACTTGCCGCCCAGCTCCAGCGCGGCGGGAATCAAGCGCTGCGCCGCAACGACACCGATGGCGCGGCCGCTGGCCGTACCGCCGGTAAATGACACCATGCGTACACCGGGATGCTCGACCAGCGCCTTGCCGGTAACCCGCCCATCGCCCGTCAATACATTGAGTATGCCGGGAGGCAGGCCCGCCTGCAGGGCGACTTCGCCCAGCAGCAGAGCCGCCGAGGGCGTGACTTCAGAGGGCTTCAGGATAATGGCGTTGCCGGCGGCCAAGGCCGGCGCGACTTTTTGCGCCTCCATGGTCAAGGGAGAGTTCCAGGGCGTGATGGCCGCAATCACTCCATAGGGCTCGTAGGCCGTCATGGAAAGGTAGTTGCCGCGAGGCGGGGTAATTTCCGCGCCCTGAGTCTCGCAAACCGCCGCGAAATAACGAAAAGTCGCGGCGGCGCTGCCGGCCTGCGCCTTGCACTCGCTCCATACTTTGCCATTTTCCAGCATCTGTGCGCGTGCAAACTCATCCGAACGCTCGACGATCAGATTGGCAATACGCATCAGAAGCTGGGCACGCAAATGCGGCAGCATATCTTTCCATGCAGCCTGCCGCGCGGCCGCCGTAGCCGCCGCCACCGCGGCGGCCACATGCTCCGGCGACGCAATCGACACACGGTAATTGACCTGGCCGGTAGCCGGATTGACCGACTCGAAAAACTCCCGGCTGTTGGAGACCCATTCGCCATTGATCAAGAATGGTTTTGGGTCTGAACCCGCTTGCTGCGACATGATGTGCTGACTCCGTAAAAAGCTAAATCGGCCTATGTTCACGGCCTAAGCTATCGTTCTCTCTAACGAACCACTTGTTCTATTTTTATTATCGATAAGCCCATTTTTCCTGTCAAGAGAAAATTGAAAAACGAAGAAAAGCCAGCGCCAAGAGGTAGCGCCAGATGATCAAAACGGCGATTGACACAGCATTCAAAAAACGACAAAATTACATTATCAGAACATTCGTTCCGTTAGAAAGAACACAAACATTCCAGCAAGCATTTGCCGGCCGGACAGATCAAAGAGGAAACAAGTCACATGAAGCTCAAAGCATTCCTGGCCTGCGCCGCCATAGGCTATGCCGCCTTTGCCGGCGGCGCCGCGGCACAGACCTATCCCGCTCAACCCATCAACCTGTTCGTACCCTATGCGGCGGGCGGAGCCACCGACGTCATTGCCCGGCTTCTTGCGACCGACTTGTCCAAACAGCTCAAGCAGCCCATCGTCGTTGTAAACAAACCGGGCGCCGGCACCACGCTGGCCGCATCCGAAGTGGCCCGATCCAAGCCGGACGGCTACTCGCTGTACATGACCACCGCCGCACACACCATCAGCGCCAGCCTATACCGCAACCTGCGTTACGACCCCATCAAAGACTTTGCGCCCATTACCCTGGTCGCCAGAATTCCGATTGTGCTGGTGGTCAATCCATCGCTCAAGGTGAATACGCTGGCCGAGTACATCGCATACGCTAAAAAGGGCGGCACTGGCTTGTCGGTGGGCTCCCCTGGCAACGGGTCGCCCCAACACCTGGCATCGGCGCTCTTCCAGGCACGCACCGGCACCGAACTTCTGCATATTCCGTACCGCGGCGATGCCCCGCTGATCAACGATCTTCTGGCGGGCTCCGTCGAATCGGCGTTCATTACCCTTTCGGCCGCACTGCCCCATATACAGTCCAAAGGCCTGCGTGCCATTGCCCTCGCCAATCCAACGCGCATCAATGCCATCCCCGATGTGCCCACCATGACGGAAGCCGGCCTTGATGGGTTCTCCGCCGCCACGTGGTTCGGCTTGTTCGGCCCCGCCGGCATCGACGCCTCCGTTCAGAGCACGCTGCACCAGGCCAGCAGCAAAGTGATCACGACCCCGGAATTCACTCAGCGCATCGAAAACATGGGCGGCCAGATCGCCAACCTGGGTCCCGACGAATTCCGCGATTACGTCAAGGCGGAATCCGAGCAATGGGCCAAAGCGGTCGAAGTATCCGGGGCCCGTGTAGACTAAGCCGCCCGGATCCCTCCCGCGATGCCGCCGGGGCGGCTCGTCGAGTATCCGGTCCATTCTTACGCACCGGATATCCTTCCATGAGCCGGGGGCATGCCCCCGGCTCGAATTCCAATAGCGCCGGCATAAAAAAAATAATTGATATAAGCTTGAATTAATTTTCCAGCCAAGGCCCGCGCTGCCCGGACAGCGCAGCGCCGAACCGGGCTTATCATCATGCAAGAGCTATGGGACATTTCGCCGCCGGTTTCGGCGCAGTCGCCGGTCTTTCCCGGCGACACCCCCTACAGCCGGAAATGGAACACCACCATCGGCCCGGGCTGCCCGGTCAACGTCAGCCAGATCACGCTTTCGCCGCACGTCGGCGCCCATGCCGATGCGCCGCTGCACTATAGCGAGCAAGGCGCCCCGGTCGGCCAACTGGACCTGGCCCCCTTCCTGGGACCCTGTCGCGTCATCCACGTATTACACGGGCAAACCCTGGTCACCGTCGACGACTTGCTGCCCTTCCTGGACGGAGCCCCGCCGCGCATACTGGTGCGCAGCCGCGAACGGGCGAACCTCACAAGCTGGAGCGACGATTTCGCCGCCTTCGCCCCCCAGGCCATCGAATTCCTGGCCCGGCGCGGCGTCCTGCTGATCGGCCTGGACACGCCCAGCATCGATCCCGCCGACAGCAAAACCCTGGACAGCCACCAAACCATACTGAAGCACGACATGCGCGTGCTAGAAAACCTGGTCCTGGACCAGGTTCCCGCAGGCGACTACGAACTCATCGCCCTTCCCCTGGCCCTGGCCGACGCCGACGCCAGCCCCGTGCGGGCCGTGTTGCGCCGCCTGCCGACCGTTTAGAGAACCGCCCGAGACATCATGAATACCGCAAGCAAAGACAACGACGGCCAGGCCATCGTTCAGCAGGAAAAAGCCCAGCTCGATTTTTCCCGCGACATGAGCTACGGCGACTACCTGCACCTTGACGCCCTGCTCAGCGCGCAGCACCCCTTGTCGCCCGAGCACAATGAAATGCTGTTCATCATCCAGCATCAGACCAGCGAACTCTGGATGAAGCTGATGTTGCACGAATTGCGCGCCGCCATCCAGAACCTGACCGCCGACCGCTTGCAGCCCTGCTTCAAGATGCTGGCCCGGGTCAGCAAGATTATGGAGCAGCTGGTGCATGCCTGGGATGTCCTGGCCACCATGACGCCGCCGGAATACTCCGCCCTGCGACCCTACCTGGCGCAGTCCAGCGGTTTCCAAAGCTATCAATACCGGCAGATCGAGTTCGCGCTGGGCAACAAGAACGCCGCCATGCTGCGGCCGCATGCGCACCGGGCCGATCTGCTGGCCCAGGTAAAACAGGCCTACGAAACGCCTTCGCTGTACGACGAAGCGCTGCGGGCCTTGCACCGCCAGGGCCTGGCCATTCCGTCCGACTACCTCGAACGGGACTGGACGCAGGCGTATGCGGCCAACCCCCAGGTGGAGCAGGCCTGGTTGACGGTCTATCGCCACCCCGAGCAGTACTGGGACTTGTATCAACTGGGCGAAAAACTGACCGACCTGGAAGACGCCTTCCGCCTGTGGCGATTCCGCCACGTCACCACGGTGGAACGCATCATAGGCTTCAAACGGGGTACGGGCGGCACTTCCGGCGTGTCCTACCTGCGTAAAATGCTGGATGTGGTGCTGTTTCCCGAACTTTGGAAGTTGCGCACCGACTTGTAAGTACGCTAGAATAGCTAGTTATCTTGGATACGTGGCTAGGCGCGCGCAATGCATGCGGGCTTTGCTGGCGACCCGCCCTTATTGGAAAAAACAGGAATCTCGATCATGAAAGAAGGCATCCACCCCGAATACCGCGAAGTGGTGTTTCTGGATCAGCAGACAGGCACGAAGTTCATTTCGCGTTCTACGCTTAACAGCCGTGAAACCATCGAACTTGACGGTAAAACCTACCCCTTGTTCAAATGCGACGTGACCTCGGAATCGCACCCGTTCTACACCGGCGCGCAAACGCGCATCGTTGAAACCGGCCGCGTCGAAAAATTCCGCGCCCGTTTCGCCCGCACCGCCGGTACCACGCGCAAGGCTTCGTAAGCTTTCAGCTTCCCGCCCTCCCGCGTATGCAAGGCAGCCTCTTGGCTGCCTTTTTAATTTAAGATACGCCCATCCCCATCCTGAACGCATCCGCCGTGTCCCCCAGCAACTCCCCGTCCACTCCCGCCCGCCTGACCGCCACGGCGACCGTGAAACTGCCCCGGCTAGTGCTGCTGGTGGTCGGGGTAATCTATATTCTGGCGGGGCTGTTCTTCCGGGACCCATGGAAGACCGACGACGTGGTCGGCCTTGCCACCATGATGACGGCCCTGAACGACGGCGGCCACGCCTGGCTGCTGCCGCAGATCGGCGCCCTGGCCCATGCGCAGGACGGGCCGCTGACCATGTGGGTGGGCGCCTTCTGCATCTGGGCCTTCTCGCCCTTTTTCGAGCTGTTCACCTCTAGCCTGGACGCCGCCATCATCGCGTCGCGCCTGCCCAATTTCCTGTGGTTCGGCCTGCTGACCAGTTCCATCTGGTACGGCACCTATCTGCTGGGCCGCCGCCCCGAACCCCAGCCCCTGGCCCTGCCCTTCGGCGGCGAGCCCACGGTGCGGGACTACGGCCGCATGATCGCCGACGCCGCCCTGCTGCTGATCGTGGCAACCGTGGGCATCGTCTGGCGCATGCACGAAACCTCCGAGGTGCCGGCGCTCATCGCCTTCCAGGCGCTGGCTTATTATTCGGTCGCGCGCATGCTGGACCATCCCACCTCCGGCTCCATCACTCTGGGCCTTGCGCTGGCCGCCGCCTTCCTGACACGCGGCTGGATAGGCGCGCTGCCCATCATGCTGGCCGTGATCTTCATCTTCACGCCGCGCAGCGCCCTGTGGCCGCAGAAGAAATGGCTGGCCGCGACCGCCGCCATCTGCATCACCCTGATACTGCTGTGGTGGATACCCGCCCGCAACATCAGCGAATACTGGACGCAAAACTGGCTGGCCTGGAATGCCAGCGCCTTCGGCTGGCCGCGCTACCAGGAAATCCTCAGCACGCTGCGCGATCTGCCGTGGTTCCTGTGGCCGACCTGGCCTTTCGCCCTGCTGGCCGTATGGCGCTGGCGCTCATGGCTGAAAGCGCCGCATATCTGGATACCGCTGATGTTCGCGGCATGGCCGTTGATCGCCTTGCTGTTCCAGGTCGGCGCCTTCGAGCCGGAATACAGCCTGCTTGCCGTGCCGGCCGCCGTCCTGGCCGCCTTCTCCCTGCCCACGCTGCGCCGTGGGGTGGTGAATTCCCTGGACTGGTTCGCCGTGATGTGTTTTTCCCTGACAACCGCCACCGTCTGGCTGGGCTGGATCGCCCTGCAGACCGGCTGGCCCAGGCAGATCGCGCATAACATCGCCCGCCAGACCCGTGGCTACGACGTCTACATTTCCTGGCCGGCCGTGCTGGTCGCCATCCTGGGCACGCTGGCCTGGCTGGCCCTGGTGCGCTGGCGGCTGCACACCAAGCCGGCGGGCCTGTGGCGCGGCACCGTACTGTCGGCCGGCGGCCTGATCGTGACATGGCTACTGCTGGTCACTCTATGGATGCCCGCGCTGGACTACGTGCGCAGCTACCGCGATGTTTCGGCCCAGCTTGCCACGGCCATGAAAACGCTGGCACGACCGGGCGAATGCGTCCGCGCCCAAGGCGTGGGCACCGGGCAACGCGCCTCCTTCCTGGTCTTCAACGGCATCGATTTCAACTACGATTCATCCTGCTCGCTGGTCCTGCAGCAAACCTCGCCGCAAAGCGTCGAGGACGGCACGGCGGCCTACTCCGGCGAAGCCACGGTATTGTGGGTAGGCAAGCGCGGCGCGGATCGCCATGAAGTATTCCGCCTCCTGCGTGTTGGCCGCCCGTGACCGAACACAGCCGCTCAACGCACAAGCCCATCCGCTACGTCAAGGAAATCTTGCGCCAGGCCTGGCCCGTACTGGTCAGTTCCTGGGCCAGCCTGATCTTCGGCGTGCTGGACACCGCCATGGCTGGCCACGCCAGCGCCGCGGACTTGCAAGCCATGGCGCTGGCCGCCTCCATCTACATCACCGTATTCGTCGGCCTGATGGGCGTGGTCCACGCGCTCATCCCCATCATCGCGCAGCACTACGGCGGCCAGCGCTATCTTGAAGTGGGCCGCGCCTGGGGCCAGGGCGTGTGGCTGGCCCTGGGCCTGTCGCTGGCCGGCGGCGCCGCCATGCTTTTCCCGGACACCTGGCTGTCGATGTCGGGCGACGTCGAACCGGCCGTGCGCAACAGCATCACCTGGTATTTGCGCGCCCTGATCCTGGCGCTTCCGGCCACCCTGATATTCCGCACCATCTACGCCTTGGGCACGGCGGTTTCGCGGCCCAAGACCGTCATGGTCATCAACCTGGGCAGCGTGGCCTTCAAGCTGCTCTTCAACTGGATATTCATGTTCGGCAAGCTGGGCCTGCCCGCCATGGGCGCCGCGGGCGCCGGCCTGTCGACAGCCCTGGTCGGGTGGATGACCTTCGCCGCGGGGTTATGGGCCATCCATCACGACCCCTATTACCTGCGCTTCAAGCCCAGCCTGGGCCGGCCATCGTGGGCCAGCCAGAAGGAACTGCTGCGCCTGGGCCTGCCCATGGGCGGCTCCTACCTGATCGAAGTCTGCGCCTTCAGCTTCATGGCCCTGCTGGTGGCGCGCGAAGGCATGTACGTGACCGGCGGCCACCAGATCATCGCCAACCTGGCGGCCCTGAGCTATATGATGCCCATGGCGGTGGGCATCGCCATGGGC
>JBARWC010000096.1:0-5811 GCA_049646585.1 Burkholderiaceae bacterium
CGAGCGAGCCGTCGGCGAACGTAGCCCGAAGGGGCGGAGGAGCCAGGCGTAGCGGTGTTCGGCGCGCAGGGCGCCGAACCGGCCACGAGGAGCAAGGCCGGCCCCCGCCACCCGGCATGCGTCAGAAGAATACGGCACGCGTCAGAAGAATACGGCACGCGCCAGAAGAATACGCTACCTGCGTTTTGCCCACCCACCTTATCGGGATTTGACCTGCGGCGTATAACCGGCTTCCCGGATCGTCCGCTCAACCAACCCCGCGTCAGCGGCTCCATCGACGCGGACCGAATGGCTGGGCAGATCGATGGATACCTTGGCCGCGGGCACCGCGCTGTTGAGCGCGGCGGTGATGGTGCCGACGCAATGTCCGCAAGTCATGTCGTTTACTTGGAATTCAATCATTTTTCGCCTCGTGCTTGGATAAGATGAGGATACGATAAACCTTACAACGGTGGGAAGGTCAAGCGCCGCAAGGCGGTAGGGCGGCCTGCGCAGGCCGATGCCTTGTTGCACAGGTCGCCAACACCGCTGGAGCGGCTAAGGCCGCGCCAGCGACTTGAGCGCCAGCCGTATGCCCTCGGCCACTTCCACGCCTTCGGGCAAGCCCTTCAGGGCCGCTTGCGTCTCGCTGCTGGAATAGCCCAGCGACAGGAGCGCGTTCAGGATGTCGTCGCGCCCGGCCGCCGGTGTGCCCGGGGCCGGGGACAGGTCCGCGCCCAGCTTGCCGCGCAGTTCCAGCAACAGCCGTTCCGCCGTTTTCTTGCCTATGCCCGGAACCCGCGTCAGGCGGCCGGTTTCCTGCTGAGTGATGGCGCTGGCCAGTTCGTCCACGGTCATGCCGGAAAGCACCGCCAGAGCGGTGCGCGCGCCTATGCCGGTGACCTTGATCAGGGCGCGGAAGGCGCTGCGCTCGCCGGCCGATGAAAAACCGTAAAGCGTGTGCGCGTCCTCGCGCACCGTCAGGTGGGTGT
Organism: Burkholderiaceae bacterium; assembly: GCA_049646585.1. Classification (GTDB taxonomy): domain Bacteria; phylum Pseudomonadota; class Gammaproteobacteria; order Burkholderiales; family Burkholderiaceae_B. The sequence continues at coordinate 972 of JBARWC010000096.1, forward strand.
ACAGGCTGACCTTGGCGCCGTTTTCGGGCAGCTTGTACAGCGTGCTCATGGGCACGTCGATTTCGTAGCCGACGCCGCCGACGTCGATGCAGACGACGGGCGGCGCTTTTTCCAGAAGTATGCCGGTGATGCGACCGATCATGGAAGAGTCCTTGTTACGTTGACTGCCGGGCTAGCCCAGCACGCGCCCGCCGCGCACGCGCCCGCCGCCTTGGGCGATCTGGCCGGTGGCTTGCAGGCGCTGGGTAAGCGGATGGAAATGGGCATGGCAGATGGCGCAAGCCAGGGCGTCGGCCGAGTCGGCGGCCGGCAAGCCGCTCAGGCCCAGCAGGTGCTGAACCATTTTCTGCACTTGCTCTTTGGCGGCATGGCCGTTGCCCACGACCGATTTCTTGATTTGCAGCGCGGTGTATTCGTGCACGTCCAGCATGCTGTCGGCCAGCGCGCACATGGCCGCGCCGCGCGCCTGACCCAGCAGCAGGGTGGACGAAGGGTTGGTGTTGACGAAAACCTTTTCCAGCGCCGACACCGATGGCTCCGTGGCCTGTACGACTTCGCGGATGTTGTCCAGGATGACTTTCAGGCGCTGCGCCAGGGGCAGGTCGGCGGGCACCACGATGGTGCCGCTGGCGACATAGGCAAGGCGGGCGCCCCGGACATCGATCACCCCGTAGCCGGTGCGACGCAAGCCGGGGTCGATGCCAAGGACACGCATCAGTGACGGAAGTGCCGGGCGCCGGTCAGCACCATGGCGATGCCGCGTTCGTCGGCCGCCGCGATGACCTCGTCGTCGCGCATGCTGCCGCCGGGCTGGATCACGCAGGTGGCGCCGGCTTCGGCCACGACGTCCAGGCCGTCGCGGAAGGGGAAGAATGCGTCCGAGGCGACGGCGGAACCCGCCAGGCTCAGGCCGGCGTTCTCGGCCTTGATGGAGGCGATGCGCGCGGAATCGATGCGGCTCATTTGGCCGGCGCCCACGCCCAGCGTCATGCCATTGCCCACGAAGACGATGGCATTGGACTTGACGTATTTGGCGACCTTCCAGGCGAACAGCAGGTCTTGCATCTGTTGTTCAGTGGGGGCCAGCTTGGTGGCTATCCTGAAGTCCGATGCGGGCACCTGGTAGTCATCGGGATTCTGCACCAGCCAGCCGCCGCCGACGCGCTTGATGTCGAAGGCATTGTGCGCATCGCCCTGCGGCACTTGCAGCACGCGCACGTTTTTCTTGGCGGCGAATATCGCCAGGGCTTCGGATGAGTATTCGGGGGCCAGCAGGACTTCGACGAACTGGTGGCTGACGGCTTCGGCCGTGGCGGCGTCCACCGGGCGGTTGAAGGCGATGATGCCGCCGAAGGCGGAAGTGGGGTCGGTCTTGAAGGCTTGCTGGTAGGCCTGCAGCGGGCCGTCGCCCAGCGCCACGCCGCAAGGGTTGGCGTGTTTGACGATGACGCAGGCGCTGGCCTGGAAGCTGCGTACGCATTCCCAGGCCGCATCGGCGTCGGCGATGTTGTTGTAGGACAGTTCCTTGCCTTGCAGTTGGCGATAGCTGCCCAGCAGGCCGGCGCCCACGGGCTGGTCCATGTAGAACGCGGCGGACTGATGGGGGTTTTCGCCGTAGCGCAGGACCTGGTGCTGCTGCATCTGCACGGTCAGCGTGCGCGGCCAGGAGTTGCGCTCGGGCTGGGCGTCTTGTACGGGCTCGGCGGCGGCCAGGCTGCTCAGGTAGGCGGCGATGGCGCCGTCGTAGGCGGCCGTATGGGCATAGGTCTTGGTGGCCAGTTCCAGGCGCAGCGCATAGGACGGCTGGCCTTGCGGGCCGTCCATGTCGGCCAGGATGCGGGCGTAGTCGGCCGGATCGATCACCACGGTTACGCCGCCTTCGGGCGTGCCGTGGTTCTTGGCGGCGGCGCGCAGCATGGCGGGGCCGCCGATGTCGATGTTCTCGACGGCGTCCGCGAAGGTGCAGTCCGGTTTTGCGATGGTTTCGCGAAAGGGGTACAGGTTGACGGCCAGCAGGTCGATGCGGTCTATGCCGTGTTCTTCCAGCGTCTTCAGGTGCTCGGCGCTGTCGCGGCGCGCCAGCAGGCCGCCGTGTATCTTGGGATGCAGGGTCTTGACGCGGCCGTCAAGGATTTCAGGACTGCCGGTATGGCTGGCCACTTCGGTGACCTTGAGCCCCGCCTGGGCCAGTAGCTTGGCGGTACCGCCGGTGGAAAGCAAGCGTACGCCGCGTTGGGCCAGGGCCTGGGCGAAGTCAACGATGCCGGTTTTGTCGGAAACCGAAATAAGAGCGGTCTGGATTTTCATGAAGATAATAAAGCCTAGGGTTTTGAATTAGGGTTGCAAGTTGTGGGCCAGCAGTTTTTTGCGCAAGGTGCTGCGGGTGATGCCCAGCATCTCGGCGGCCTTGGATTGGTTGCCCTTGGATTGCTCCAGGGCGATTTGCAGAACCGGCCGCTCGACGCAGCTGATGACCATGGCAAGCATGTCGCGTGGTTCCGAGTCGCCCAGGTCCGTGAAGTAGCGTTCGAGTTGGTCGCGTACCGATTGTTCCAGGGGGTTAGTTTTACTCATGATCCTAAGGTGTCGTGTTTTATGGCGTGCCGGCGCTGTTGGCGCCGGCCGTCCTGGCCATGATAGGCTCGTTGGATGGATGGCGATCGAACCATTGCTCTATGGCCAGGGTTTGATCGCGGGTACTGTCTATTTTGTTGATGCGCGGCAGGAATTCGCCGGCGCCCGGCATGTCGGCCAAGTACCAGCCTATGTGCTTGCGCGCCGAGCGAACGCCGGTGAATTCCCCGTAAAACTGGTAGTGATCTTCCAGGTGGTCCAGCAGGCAATCGCGCAACTCGCCGTAGGTTGGCGCCGGCAAATGCCGTCCACTGGTCAGGTAATGGCTTATTTCCCGAAAAATCCAGGGCCGTCCCTGCGCGGCTCTGCCGACCATGACCGCATCGGCTTTTGTGTACTCTAGTACGGATTTGGCTTTTTCGGGACTATCGATATCCCCATTGGCAACGACCGGAATCGTCACTGCCTGTTTTACCTCACGTATCGTATCGTACTCCGCTTCGCCTTGATACAGGTCGCAGCGCGTGCGGCCGTGCAGGATGAGGGCGGCGATGCCGATGTCCTCGGCCATTTTCGCGATGCGCAGCGCATTGCGCGACTCGCGGTCCCAGCCGGTGCGCGTCTTCAGGGTGACCGGCACGCCCAGGGGCGCGCAGGCCTCGACCACGCTGCGCAAGATACGGCCGACCTGGTTTTCGTCGCGCAGCAGCGCCGAGCCCGAGGCCACATTACAGACTTTTTTAACCGGGCACCCCATGTTGATGTCGATGATGCGGGCGCCCTTGCCGACGTTGAAGACGGCGGCCTCGGCCATCATTTCAGGGTCGGACCCGGCGATCTGCACCGCGACGGGGTCGATTTCGCCGGCGTGGTCCAGCCGCCGGGAGGTCTTTACGCTGTCCCACAGCCTGGGGTTGCTTGCGGCCATTTCGGACACGGCATAGCCCGCCCCCAGCGCCTTGCATAGCTTGCGGTAGGGGCGATCGGTCACGCCCGCCATGGGCGCGACAAAAACCGGGTTGGGAAGGGACCAGGAGCCGATGCGCATCGGGGGATTTTAACCCCCGATTCTCCCGCTATGCCGCGGACTCAGCTACGCAGGCCTTGCAGCAAGTGACGGGCCAGCGGACCGCGCAAGGCGGGCAGCATGTCCAGTGACAGCAGCGCCAGGCCGCCGGCGTGTTCGACCAGCGGATTGCCGGTGGCGAATACCCTGGGCAGGAAGTCGGTGATGCCGGCGGTCAGCCAGCGGTCCGGCCTGCGCTGGCGGGCGAATTGCGCCAGCAGGTCGGCGGGATCGCTCTCGGGGCGAGCCAGCCACGGAGCCAGCGCCTGCGCAAGCTGCGCCACGTCGCGCAAGCCCAGGTTCAGGCCTTGTCCCGCCACCGGGTGCAGGGTCTGGGCGGCATTGCCTATGGCCACGCAGCGTGGATTGATCAGCGAGGGTCCCGCATGCATGCTCAAGGGAAACACATGCCGCTCGCCCAGCGGCTGGAAGCGTCCCAGCCGGCTGCCGAAGGCATCGTATAGCGCCTGGGCGTAGCCCTGGTCGTCCAGGGACCGGATGCGCTCGGCCTGGTCGGGCGGGCAGCACCACACGACGCCGTACAGGTCCTGGCCGTGGGGGTGGGGCAGCATGGCCAGGGGGCCGTTGCGGGTGAAGCGTTCGAATGCCCAGGCGTCCCGCGGGCGCAAGGCGCGCACCGTGGCCAGCACGGCCGACTGCCGGTAGTGGCGTTCCACCCCCCGGGGCCGGATGCCGTCGGACTGGACGGCCAGGGTGCTGCGCAGCCGGCTCCCGCCAAGGTCGAATTCGACTTGCCCCGCCACCAGGGCCTGAGTGGGCGCGGCTTCGATCAGGCTGACGCCGCTGTTTAGCAGGGCCGTGTGCAGGCTGGACAGCAGGTCGTCATAGCCCACCACGCTGCCCAGCCGGGGAACGCCCAGCTCGTCGTGCAGGATCAGGCTGCGCCCCAGACGCCCGGCTTGCGAAACGTGGACGGTGCGAATGTCGGCCGATGCCGCGGGCCAGCAGGCCAGTTGTTCCAGCAGCACCCGGCTGCCGTGGTTCAGCGCCAGGGTGCGCGGGTCCACCGCCGGTGCCGCGCCGGCCGTCGCCACGCCCGATGTGGGGCCGGATGTCGCGGTCGATGTGGATGTCCCAGCAGTACTGGCGTCAGCGGATGCCGCGGTCGCCGCCGCAAAGCGCCGGCCTATCAGCGCGATCCGCTCGGGGCGGGGCGATTTGCGCGCCAGGGCCAGGGCC
>JBARWC010000097.1:0-9699 GCA_049646585.1 Burkholderiaceae bacterium
GCTCAGCCCCCAGGGCGCGGCCGCAACGGCGACACTGGCGGCGCGCCAATCGGATAGCCATACCGTGGGCGCCATCATCAGGTCCAGCGCCGCATGCCCCAGCCAGGCGCAGGCGGCGGCCAGGCCATCCAGTCCCGGAACCATGGCCGCGCCCGCCGACAATAGCGACAGCGGCGTGACGAGCAGGCTGATGACCGGTATGGCATAGGCATTGGCCAAGGGCGACACCAGCGACACCTCGTGAAAGATCAGCGCCAGCAAAGGCATCAGTGCCGCCGTGATGGCCAGTTGCAGCAGCGTCGCCCTGAGCAGGAAACGCCCGGCCCGGCGCCGGCGGCTCTGAAACTGCCGGCCCACGGGCTGGCCCCACCATCCGCCGCTGGTCATCAGGACATAAACGGCGCCGAAGGACAACCAGAAACCGCTGGCCAGCAAGGCCCAGGGGTCCATCAGCACCACCGCGAAGGCCGCCAGGGACAGCAGCCGGGACGCGCTCATGGGCAGGCGCAGCACATAGGCGCCGGCCATCACGGCCAGCATCAGAAAGGTGCGGCGGGCCGGCACGCCCCAGCCCGCCAGCAGGCAGTACAGCCAGGCGACCAGCAAGGCCGCCAATGCGGCGGCAATCTGGGCCGGCATGCGCTCGGCCAGGGCACGACCGCGCCAGCGCAAGCGCCGCCACAACCAATACGTGCACGCGCCGCCCAGCGCGGCGATCATGGTGATGTGCGAGCCGCTGATCGACACCAGGTGGGTGATGCCCGTACGGTTGAACACCGCCCAGTCGGCCGGCTCGACGCTGGCTTGGTCGCCTATCGCCAGAGCCAGCAGCACCGCGCCATAGCGCTTGCCCTGCAGGTGGGGCAGCATGGCGGCGCGCACCGCGTGGCGGGCCCGCTGCGCGGCAATGGGCAGGCTGGCCCAGGGCTCGTCGCGCAGGTAACTGGGCGTGCCGCGCACGCTGCCCGTGGCCCGCACACCTTGTGCGAACATATACGCTTCGTAGTCGAAGGCATGGGGGTTGCGCAAGCCTCGCGGCGTTTTCAAGGACAAGGCCATGCGCCAGACCTGGCCGGGCGCGATATCAGGCAAGCCGTCCGGCATGGAGGCCGGCGACGCAGCAGAGTTCGGCCCGCCGTTCCCGCCATATGGCCCGGCCCAGGCCGCCAGCGGCCAGGAAACCTGGATGTACGTCGGCACGCCCTCGGGCATCGATGACAACACCTGGGCCTGGAAGCGACGGCCATTGGCGCCCAGCTGCGGCAAGCTGGCCACGCGCAGCACCACCCGCGACACTTTGTTTTCGTTATGTTCGGCCAAAGCATCGGCCAGGCGTTGATCGGCCCGGGCCGCGGTCAGCAGGAAGCCGGCCAGCGCGGCCCATAGCGGCACCCATATCAGAACCCGAACGCCGCGCGGCAGGCCCAGCACCAGCAGGGACAGCGTCACAGCCAGCGCCACCGCCGCCCAGCCATGGGCCAGCCCCGGCAACGCGGGCAGCCCATGCACCGCGCCGCTTGCCGCCACGAAAGCCAGCAGACCCATGCGTCCCGTCACGCCTGTACGCTCCCAAAATAGGCCAGCGTAAAGGCGGACAAACTGCAGCAGAGCGCGGACAGGCCAAAGGCGCCACTTCGGTTTCTACGTCAGTCTGTCAACATGGCCAAGGCCGCGCAGGCGGCCAACGGCTTAAAGCAAGTGTTCTCGCGCCCCTTAACCCAGGCTGTCCAGCAGGCGCCGCAGCTCTTTCTGTTCGGCGGCCGTCAACCTGGCGCTGATGCGCGCATCATGCTCGCGTATGGCCTGGGTAATGCCGTCCAGCGCCTCGCGCCCGGCATCGGTCAGCGCAAGCGCGTGGGCACGCTTGTCGACCGTGGATTCGGTCCGGACCGCATACCCCAGTTTCTCCAGCGAGTTCACGACTTCGACCGCGCCGGAACGCGCAATGCCCATGGCGTTGGCCAGCTCGGTCAGCTTCATGCCCGCATTGGACTGGATGATGGTCATGGCCGAAAAACGGGGCGGAGTAATCGACCAGGGTCCCAGCGCATCCAGGAAGTCCTGGTAGATGCGTATCTGCGCGCGCCGTATCGAATAGCCGATAAGCTCGTCCAGCACACCGTATTCCACTCCGGGAACCTGGGCGTCGAATTTCTCGCCGCGCTGGGCGGGCCGCCGGTTGTTCGGACGCGAACTCAATTTTCTGCTCATGCAATTCCTGTTTCCAAAGCCAGGGGCACCTTAACCGACCGGCAAGGCCGCGGGCAAGCGCCGCAGCGCCCTGCCGCGCCATGCCGAGCACGCATCTCGTACAGACAAGCGGCTCCTTGAAGCGACGCATGAAGGCCCTATTCCATTCTGCAATCGGCTGCCTTGATACGGATCAGATTCTTATCCCGATTCGGGTAAATCCCGATAGGCCGGCCTCCACCCCATATTGTTATGATACATAACAAATTTAGGAGACATATCCTTGAAAGTCATCATCGCGGGCGCCGGCATAGGCGGACTGGCATTGGCGCTTATGCTGCATCGGCGCGGCATCGACTGCGACGTCTTTGAAAGCGTGCGCGAACTGAAGCCGCTGGGCGTGGGCATCAACCTGCTGCCCCATGCGGTGGCTCAACTGGACGAGCTGGGCTTGCTGGACACCTTGGCCGCGAGCGCAATTCCGACCTCCGCCCTGCACTACTACAACCGCCACGGCCAGCCCATCTGGCAGGAAGCCAGGGGCCTGGCTGCAGGCTACGCCGTGCCGCAACTGTCCATACATCGCGGCGAACTCCAACTGCTGCTGGCGAACGCCGTCACTCAGCGCCTGGGAGCCGCACACCTGCATACCGGCATGGCCTTCGAATCGCTGACGCAGGATGCCCAGGGCGTAACCGCCCACTTCCGGAATCGTGTGTCGAAGCAGCTCGAGGAAGTGCGCGGCGACCTGCTGATCGGCGCCGACGGCATCCACTCGGCCGTGCGCAGCTTCTTCCACCCGCAGTCCAATGCATTGCGGTTCTCGGGACGCATGCTATGGCGCGCAATTACGGATGCCGAACCCTACCTGGACGGCAAGACCATGTTCATGGCCGGCCACCAGGACCAGAAATTCGTCTGCTATCCCATATCGGAGCCCATGCGCCGCCAAGGGCGTTCGCGCATCAACTGGATCGCGGAACTGCGCATACCCGATCCCGAACTGCCGACCACGGACTGGAACCGTGTGGTGGATGCCTCGGTGTTCGCCGACCGCTTCGAATCGTGGCGCTGGGACTGGATCGACATTCCGGCCATCATCCAGGGTGCACAGGCCATCTACGAATTTCCGCTGGTGGACAAGGATCCGCTGCCGCGCTGGTCACAGGACCGGGTCACCCTGCTGGGCGATGCGGCGCACCCCATGTATCCCATCGGCTCCAATGGATCGGCGCAGGCCATACTGGATGCGCGCTGTTTGGCCGACAGGCTGCTGGCAACCGCCGTGCAGCGCAAAGGCGGCATCGAGCTCGCCCTGAAGGAATACGAAGCCGAGCGCCTGCCCCCGACCGCCGGCATCGTCCTGCGCAACCGCCTGAACGGCCCGGAGCAGGTGATGCAGATTGCGCACGAACGCGCCCCGGACGGCTACACCCATATCCACGACGTCGTCCCCCAGGCGGAACTGGAGGAAATTGCCGCGCGCTACAAGCGCCTGGCCGGTTTCGACCCCGCCGCGCTCAAAAATCGACAAGGCTGATATGAACACAACTATTGCCCCCGCACTGGAACATCTGGCCACCTTGCTGGTTGACGTGGCGCCGCCACAGGAAATTGGCCAGACACCCGCGGGCCGGCGCCGGGTCATACCCATCGTCGGCGGCACGGTCAAGGGCGCCCTGCTGTCGGGCCGCATACTGCCCGGCGGCGCGGACTTCCAATCCATACGTTCGGACACCTTTACCGACATCCATGCCCGCTACGTGATCGAAACCGATGCGGGTGAAACCGTCTACGTGGAGAACACCGGCATACGAACCGGCTCGGCCGAGGATATCGCCAAGCTGGCACAAGGCCAAGCGGTGGACCCGGCCCGCATCTATTTTCGCAGCTACCCGCGATTCGAAACGGCCGCGCCCAGGCTGGCCTGGCTGAACACGCATCTGTTTCTGGGCACCGGCGCACGGTATCCGGATCGGGTCGAATTGAATTTCTTTGCCGTACGTTGATAAGACAATCAGGAGACAATTAATGAAGACCTCTACCCTTGCCGGGCTGCTGTCGGCCGCCTGCATGACCCTTGTATCGGCGGCGGCACTAGCCGCCTATCCCGACCAGCCCATCCGCATGACGGTGGGCTTTCCCGCCGGCACCGGTCCCGACATCGTGGCCCGCGCGGTCGGCGAGCAATTGTCCAAGGAGCTAGGCCAGTCCGTCGTCGTGGAGAACAAGGCCGGCGCGGGCGGGCAGATAGCCGCCTATTCGGTGGCCCACAGCGCGCCCAACGGCTACAACATCCTGTTGGGCGAGGTGGGCTCGATCAGCATTTCGCCGGAGACGACATCCAACCTGAGCTACAAACCGCTCAAGGAATTCGATCCCATCACGGAAGCCGTGCGCGCCAACTTCGTTCTGGTCATCCCGGCAAACTCGCCATACAAGACCCTGAAGGAATTCGTCGACGCCGCCAGGACCAGCGCCGACCATTTCAATATCGCCACCTTCGGAGCCGGCACCCCGGGCCACTTCGGCGCCGAAATGCTGGCCGATGCGGGCGGCTTCAAGATAGAACCCATCCACTACCGCTCCACCGGCGATGCGGTCACGGCCATCATCGCGGGGCAGGTGCAGGGCGCCTTCGTGACCACCGCCATGGCGGCGCCGCAATTGTCCTCCGGCAAAATGCGCGCCCTGGCCATCACCGGCCTGGAACGGACCAAGATGCTGGGCGACATACCCACCTTTAGCGAGCAGGGCATGCCCAAGGTGGATTTCGGCGCCTGGTTCGCCTTCTTCGCCCCCAAAGGCACGCCCGACGAAGCCCTGGACATCCTGAACAAGAAAACGATAGCGGCGCTCAAGGCTGACAGCGTGCGCAAGCTGCTTGAGGGCAACGGCTTCGTCATCGTGGGCTCCACGCGGGAAAAACTGGGCGAACTGCTGGTTTCTGAACAGAAGCGCTGGGCGGACGTGGTCAGGAAGACCGGCTTCAAGATCAACTGACGGCGTGTAGCGCGGCCGTCAATCGAGGCAGCACCCGGCGCGCATTGGCCGCGCTGGCCTGCACGACGTCTTCGCGCGTCATGCCGCGCAGTTCAGCCAATACCTGGGCAATACCCGCCACTTCGCCCGGCTCGTTGCGGGCCGCCGGCTGGCCGGGCGCGCCCAGCCAGGCCGGGGGAATATCCGGCGCATCGGTTTCCAGCACCAGAGCGTCCATGGGCAGTTGCGCCGCCAGCCGCCGGATCTGCAAAGCGCGGGCGAAGGTCATGGCGCCCCCAAGGCCCAAGGCGAAGCCCAACTGTATGAACTGCTCCGCCTGCTGGAAGCTGCCGTTGAAGGCGTGCGCGATGCCGCCCAGGGGCCGGCGCGGCCTTAGATGCTTGAGCAAGATGTCCTGCGAGCGCCGCACGTGCAGCAGCAGGGGCAGTTGGTAACGCTCGGCCAGATCCAGCTGGACGGCATAGAAGCGTTCCTGCTTTTCGCGCATGGCCGGCTCCTTGAGCCTGGGCAGAAAGAAGTCCAACCCTATTTCGCCTATCGCCACGAAGCACGGGTCGTCCAGCGACTGTTGTATACGCCGCTCCAGCTCGTCCAGGTCGGATTCCCGCGCATCGGGCACGCAGATGGGATGTATGCCCAAGGCGTAGGCGCCGCCCTTGAAGGAATGCGCCAGCTCGCGCACGGCATCGAAATTGGATACCGCCACGGCGGGAATGACGATGGCGTTCACGCCCCGCTCCGCCGCCCGCTGTATGACGGCCAGGCGGTCGGATTGGAATTCCGACGCGTCCAGATGGCAATGCGTATCGATCAGCATGGCTCCCCTCTTAGACTGATGGCGCGATGCCCGGCAACCGCCCTTCTATAAAGCCGGAGCCAGCGGCGGCGTTTCGGGATCGACCAGGCGGCCCTTGTCCATGGACAATCGCCTGTGAGCCAGCGCGGCCAGCGCCGGATCATGCGTGACGATAGCAAACGCCGTGCCGAACTCGCGGTTGACGCGGCCCAGCAGCTCGAACATGCTTTCGGCCGTATAGCGGTCCAGGTTGCCGGTGGGCTCATCGGCCAGCACGCAGGTCGGGCGCGTGACCAGCGCGCGCGCCAGGGCCACGCGCTGCCTTTCGCCCCCAGACAACTGGCCGGGATAGTGGTCGATGCGCTCGGCCAGGCCGACCTGCTCCAGCACCACCTGTGCCTGCTCGCGCGCCTGATTGCGATTCTGGCGGCGCACGATGAGCGGCATGGCCACATTGTCCAGCGCCGAGAACTCGGGCAGCAGATGGTGGAATTGATAAACGAAGCCCAGGCTGCGATTGCGCAGCCGGCTGCGCTGCGATTCGGACAAGCCGTCGGCCGACTCGCCGTCGATGAAGACCGACCCCGAGGTGGGCTGATCGAGCAGACCCAGCGTATGCAGCAGCGTGCTCTTGCCCGAGCCGGAGGCGCCGACGATGGCGACCATTTCGCCGCGATCCACGTGCAGGCTGACGTCGCGCAGCACTTGTATGGATTGGCCGCCTTCGTCGTAGGTCTTGACCAGATTGCGCGCGGCAAGCGCGTGGGTGGATTTGGAATCAGTCATGGCGCAGCACCTCTGCGGGTTGCAGGCTGGACGCGCGCCAGCTTGGATACAGCGTCGCCAGCAACGACAGCACCAGCGAGGTGGCAGCCACCACGGCTATGTCGCCCAGTTGGGGATTGGAAGGCAGTTCGCTGATGAAATAGATTTGCTGCGGCAGGAACTGCACGCCCAGCATGCGTTCGATGAAGGGCACGATCACGTCGATGTTGTAGGCCACCAGCATGCCCAGGCCGACGCCCAATAGCGTACCCACCACGCCGATCAGCGAGCCCTGGACCAGGAAGATGCGGGCGATCTCGCGCGGGCTGGCGCCCAGGGTGCGCAGGATGGCGATGTCCGAGCGCTTGTCCTTGACCGCCATGACCAATGAGGACAGCAGGTTGAATGCCGCCACCGCCACGATCAGCGCCAGTATCAGGAACATCATGCGCTTCTCGGTCTGCACGGCGGCGAACCAGGTGCGGTTGTTCTGCGTCCAGTCTTGCGCATGGACGAAGGACGGCAGGGACCGGGCCAGTTGCCGCGCCACCAGCGGAGCCTGCTGCATGTCGGCGATGCGCAGCCGCACGCCGCTGGTGCCGCTGTCGCGGAAGACCTTGGCCGCATCCTCGTAGTTGATGAAGGCCAGCGAGGCGTCGTATTCGTAGTAGCCGGATGAGAAAATACCCGACACCGTGAACTGGCGCATGCGCGGCGCGAAACCGGCGGGCGAGATCGACCCTTGCGGCGCCAGCACCAGCACTGTGTCCCCCTGGCCAACGCCCAGCGAACTGGCGAGCTGGCTGCCCAGCACGATGGAAAAGCTGCCGGGGGCCAGCGCGTCCAGGCTGCCCGCGACCATCTGCCCGCCCACGTCGGACACCGCTGCCTCAAGGGCCGGGTCTATGCCCCGTATCTGCACGCCGCTAAGGGCTTCGCCGCGCACGATCATGCCCTGCGCCGCCACGAATGGGGCGGTGCCGCGAACCTCGGGATTCTTGCGGGCCATGTCGGCGATCTGCCGCCATTCCTGCAAGACCTGATCGGCCGCCATGCGCGGCACATACAGTTCGATATGCGGCAACACGGAAAGCATGCGGTCGCGCACCTGCGTCTGGAAGCCGTTCATGACCGACAGGACGATGATCAACGCCGCCACGCCCAATGCAATGCCGGCCATGGAGCTGGCGGCGATGAAGGACACGAAACGGTCGCCACGCCCGCCGCGCCGGCGGGAACGCGCCAGGCCGGCATAGCGGGCGCCTATCCATAATTCATAAGACATTGTAAAAGCCACCGTTTCCCATTGACACTACAATCCTGAAATGCGAATCGTACTACCTGGCGCCCTGCCCGACCCTCGCGAAGCGCGCGAACTTACCTCTTACTTGCCGACCACCGCCCCGACGCTGCTGGGCTGGCTGGAACGCGGCCGGGCCAAAGCCTTCGACGCCGACACGGCCAAGGCGGGCTGCACGCCCCTTGAACAATGGCGGCTGGCGCGGCGCGGCTTCCAGCCCAGACCCGAGCAGAATCTTGCCGCCGGGCTGGGCCCGCTGCTGGCGCCCGGCGCCGCCGAACCCGACCGGCCACTGTGGCTGGCCGAGCTCGTGCATGTATCCCCTTCGCGGGACGGCGCGGCGCTATTGCCCGCGCACGAACTGGCCATCACGCCAGACCAGAGTGTAGCCTTGTTCCAATCCGTGCAATCGCTGTTTTCGGAAGCGGGCTACACGCTGCGCCCCGGCGACACGGACCGCTGGCTCATCGAGCCGCCCAAGGATTATGCGCCGTCCTGCGCCAGCCCCTCGCTGGTGGCCGTCACCTCGGTCAACGACTGGTGGCCGCAGGACATGGCGGGTCGGCCCTGGCGCCGCCTGGTCAATGAAGTGCAGATGCTCTGGTACGAGCACCCCGTCAACCAGGCTCGCTACCAACAAGGGCTGGTGCCCGTCAACAGCCTGTGGCTGTTCGGCGGAGCCCGCCCCGATCAATTGACCGGAACCATGGCCGACGACGCTGAAACGCAGGTGCACAGCGACCTGCAGGCCAGCGCCATCGCCAGGGACTGGGGCGGATGGCTGGCCGCGCTGGGCCAACTGGAGGCGCGCGTATTCCAGCCGCTGGCCCAAGGCAAACAACCCGAGATCGTCCTGATAGGCAGCGACAGCTACGTGGAAATCACGGCCGCCGCGCTGGGCCGGTGGACGCACTGGCTGCCCGGCAGCCGCAATGCATGGAGGAAGTGGTGGTCACACCAAAGCTAAGCACACGTCCCGCCGACTTCAAGGCGGTTCAGGAACTGGAGGCCGCCGGCATACACCCCCTGCTTTCCCGCTTGTGGGCAGCGCGCGGCGTGCGCCATGCCAGTGAAACGCAATTGATCTGGTCCGCCATGATCCCCCCGGGCCAGTTGACGCACGTGCAGCGCGCCGCCACCGTACTGGCCGACGCCATCCAGGCGCGCAAGCGGCTGCTGATCGTGGCCGATTACGACTGCGACGGCGCCACGGCCTGCGCAGTGGGCCTGCGGGCCTTGCGCGCCATGGGCGCCATTGTCGACTTCCTGGTTCCCAATCGCTTTGAAACCGGCTATGGCCTGTCGCCCGCCGTCGTCGAACTGGCCGCCCTGCACCACGCCGGCAAGCCCGACATGCTCATTACCGTGGACAACGGCATCGCCAGCCTGGACGGCGTGGAAGCCGCAAGGCTGGCCGGCATGGAAGTCCTCATCACCGACCACCACCTGCCCGGCGACGCGTTGCCCAGGGCTCTGGCCATCGTCAACCCCAACCAGCCCGGCTGCGGTTTTCCGTCCAAGAACCTGGCCGGCGTGGGCGTCATCTTCTATCTGATGCTGGCCCTGCGCGCCGAGCTGCGCCAACGCGGCGTCTATGCCGCCGACGGCGGCCCGCGCCTGGACCAACTGGCCGATCTGGTGGCGC
>JBARWC010000098.1:0-29393 GCA_049646585.1 Burkholderiaceae bacterium
ATGCACCTATGTTGCAGTGGTGCGGTGGCCCCTTCGACCCAAGCGCCTTCGATCTGCATGAAGTCAATCAGCGCCTGAGGGAAATTCAGCTGTAGCGCAAGACGGTGCTGAGCGTACGCTTACGAACACGGTGAGTGCCATCAGCAGATAAGTCGTTTGCATCGCAGTCGGCTGCTGCCAAGCCATTACGCTCAATGGCAGAGCTAACCCCGCGCACCAAGCAATGATTGGCCCCCATGGGAACTTTGCTGTCATCGCTGACCCCCCCATCGTTCGATTTTGTCGGCGGTGGCGATTAGCCACGTTCCTATCTGGCTGCCGCATTGGGCAAGCAAAACACCAAGGGCCATCAGGCCCAGCACGAACGTCACTCCTGCCGAGGAAATCGTCAAAGTCATTAGCCGCCCTCTCCCCTATTGTCTGCGTCCTGCCATCAAGCAAAAGTGCTGGCAGCAGTTCAACCACGCGTACATGGCTGTATGGTCATCTTATTGTCGGACCTCATTGTGCAGAGGGCAAGAGGCACACTATGACTCTTGCTCTTGGTGCAAAATTTGGATTGATGCTTATCAGACGACAATTTTTAGACGCGCAGGGAGGCGGGAAATGGTTAGGAAGCAATCAACTGGACGACGGAGCATGAAGATCGTAGATATTCTGGGGGACGAAGGGGATGTGCCTTGTGGGAGGGGGGAGCTTGGTCGCGCATTCATGGCTGCGATCAGTCCAGAAAAGACTGACAGCACAGGGAAAAAGAGCCCATTTGGCCGCAGTTGGGATGAGGTTTTGAAAGTAGTTCCAAATACTGCGACTGCTCCGTCCGACATTTGTATTCAGGGCGCAGCGCTACCGCCGGAGCTCACTACCCACAAAACAAGGGAAAATGCGTAAACTACCTGAAAATTGGTGGTATCGGGGCACCTTACCAACAACTTCGGCCTGGAAATCCAGGCATGCTAGAATGTACCAATCTGCTATCAACACTTTTTAGTGGGTATAACCGTTCTAGTATCTGCCTAAACTAGTTTTCTTTGCCCACATTCTTTTTTGTGGTTTCGTTGCGTTTAGGCTCAACTACTACTTGGTGAAAATTGTGGGTTAAGTTACCTATGTCCTGCACATGAGCTTACCTGATATCCAATCCCTGGCCGATATTCACCTGCTGCGTGAATCCGTGGATCTGGAATGCAAGCTCGCACGAGGTCGTAACAACCAAGGTGCGTTGCCAGAAGATTTCTGGCCTACCTACAGCGCCTTTGCTAATACCGGTGGCGGTGTCGTGGTGCTGGGATTGCGTGAACACGACGGTGTTTTCGACATCGAGGGTGTCGCAAATGTAGCGAAGGTGCGCGCCGACCTGTTTAACGCGCTCCAGAACCCGCAGAAAGCTAGTGTCAATCTGCTACTCGATTCTGATGTGACGGAGCTGGCGCTTCCTGAAGGTGTTCTGCTGGTTATCAGGATCCCCCGCGCTAACCGGAAGCAACGCCCAGTCTTCCTTCGGGGCAATCCATTAGGTAACACGTATCTACGGCTCAACGAAGGTGATCGCCGGCTGTCCGACGAAGATGTCAAGCGTATGCTTGCCGAGCAGGTGGAAGATAGCCGGGATAACCATATCTTGCAGGGCTACGATCAAACTGATTTATGCCAGGAAACCTTGCGTGCGTACCGGCAGGTTTTTGCAAATCGCGAACCAGGGCATCCCTGGAATACGTTGGATGACCAGGCCTTTCTACGACAGATTGGTGGTTGGCGGAAAGATCGAGAAACTGGCATTAACGGGCTGACATTAGCTGGGTTGCTGATGTTTGGATGGATGTCCGTTATTCAGGAAGTACTGCCGAACTATATGCTCGATTACCGAGAGAGGCCTGAGGCCAAAATCGAACGTCGTTGGGTGGATCGGATTACATTGGATGGGAAGTGGTCCGGAAATCTGTACGACTTTTATCGCAAGATCTATCTCAAGTTAACGGAAGACTTGAAGGTGCCATTCTCTCTGGAAAAGGGGGAGCGTAAAGATGAAACCCCAGTGCACGTGGCACTGCGCGAGGCGTTGGCTAATGTGCTGGTCCATGCGGATTATTCCGAGCGTGCCTCGGTGCTGGTAGTGAAGCGCCCGGATATGTTTGGATTCCGGAACCCCGGCTTGATGCGGATTCCGCCTGAGATAGCCATCCGTGGCGGTGAACATGATTGCCGCAATCGTACTTTGCACAAAATGTTCCGATTCGTCGGCGTGGGCGAGCAGGCTGGGTCGGGTATTCCCAAGATCTATGACGGCTGGGCGGGGCAGCATTGGCGCCCACCGGCGCTGTTTGAGCGTATCGAGCCCTACAGCCAGACTTTGCTTGAGTTGCGTATGGTCGATTTGCTTCCTCAAACCTTGTTGGCGGAGTTGCGTGCGCTGTTTGGGGAAAAGTTTGATGGCCTGCAGCGTAATGAGCGACTTACTCTGGCTGCCGCAGCTACGGAAAAAACAGTGACACATGCTCGCGTTATGGAAATGACAGCTCTGCATCCCGTGGACGCAACGCGTCTGCTCCAGGCCTTAGTCAGGGACGGGTTCTTAGAGGGGCATAACCCTGGACGAGGGGCTGTGTACTGCTTGCCGGGAGCCGCCATCCCGAAGCCGGAAGAAGTGTTCGGAGCAAGCTCCCCACATTTAGAACCGAGCTCCCTACATTTAGAGTCGAGCTCCCTACATTTGCCACAGCAGATTCCTGACCTTCGAGCTAGTGATGAGGAAAAATCATCAAAAAATCAAAGGGATGGGAAGGGGCGACTTATCAGTAATCAGTTGGATGCGCCTGTTATTGATTCGCTGGACCATTTAGCTCCGACATTTCGAGCGGGGCTGGAAGCTTTGGCAGCACTGCCCCGAGCCAAGAAGAAGATGGATCGAGTCGAAATGGAGGCACTAATCGTCCGGCTATGCACGGGCCAGTACGTCACGGGCAACTGCATCGCGGCTTTGGTCGCTCGCGAGCCCGACGCACTGCGACAGCACTATCTAAGGTCTTTGGTACAAGACGGGCGTTTGCGCTTTGCCTTCCCTACTGCACCCACTCACCTCATGCAGGCCTATCGCGCTGTGTAATCTGGGTGATGACCCCTGGCTTACCGGTCAAGCCCTCAACGTGCTTCTTTTTTGTCTGCCTCCGCTCTTTACAATGAATACGAAACCATTTATTATTTTTTCAACCAGCGCATGTTTGGCGTATTTTTTTATAACCATATGGTTACGTATTCATAAAGCCTTCAGGGAGACAAAAGATGAGATTGTCATTCAGCAAGCTGGCCTCGTGCCTGGGCGCACTCGCCCTATGCGGCTTGGCGTCCGCCTCCGCCGCAGCGGCCGACGCGAACTATCCCAATCGGGAGATCCGCCTGATCGTGCCATGGGCACCGGGCGGCTCCACGGACATCCTGGGCCGGGTCATGCAGCAACTGGCCGCCAAGGATGGCTTCAAGCTGATCGTTGAAAACCTGGCCGGCGCCAGCGGGTCCATAGGCTTGACCAAGGTGGCGCGGGCGGCGCCGGACGGCTATACCCTGGGCCTGGGCACGACTTCCACGCTGCTGCTGCATACGCAAGGCCTCACTGACCTGCGCACCGATCAGTTCACCTCGATTGCGTCGGCCTCGGTCGACCCCATGCTGCTGCTGGTCAAGAAGGACGGCCCGGACACTCTCGAAGCCTTTCTGGAGAACATGAAGAAGAATCCCGGCAAGGTTTCGATAGGCTCGTCGGGAGCGAACAACATCAGTCATATGTTCGCCGTCATGGCGGCCAAGGCTGCCGGAGTGCCGTTCATCCACGTCCCCTACACCGGCGGCTCGAAGGTGGTTATCGACCTGGGCGGAGGCCAGATCAGCGCGGCGGTGCTCAAGCCGTCGGAAAGCAAGGCGCAGACGGATGCCGGCGTCATCAAGCCGCTGGCGGTGTTTGCCCAGGAGCGCCTGTCCTTCTTGCCGGACGTGCCCACATTCAAGGAAAAGGGCTATGACGTCTTCCCTTACGGCCCGGTGGTCCAGGGCAGCTACGTGGTGGCGCCCGCCGGCATACCCGAGCCTGTACGGGAGAAGCTGGTGGCCGAGTTCCGCAAGATGATCCAGAGCGAGGAATACCGGACTTTCGGCCTTCAGAACGGCTTCTTCGTCGAGGATTCCACCGGCAAGGCGTTCGAAAAGCAGATCAACGACATGCAGGCCGCGTTCGACAAGATGGGCACTGCAATCTTCAAATCCAACTAATAAGGCTTACGTCATGCGCATCGCTGATATCCGCTCATACCCCATATCGTTTCCCGTTCCGGCGGACAAATCGGTCACGCTGAGCATAGGCCGCACAGTCAAGCGCGACGCGGTCATCGTGCGCGTCGAAACCGACGACGGCATGATCGGCTGGGGCGAAGCGCACCACGGGCGCTGTCCCGGGGCCGTCAGCCGCGTGGTCGACACGACGCTGCGCGAGTTGGCCCTGGGGCGCGACGCCATGGATGTGGTCGGCATATGGGAACATGTCTATGAAAAGCAACTGGCCAGCCATGGCGTGGGGGCGGCGGCCTCGATGGCGCTCAGTGGTCTGGATTGCGCGCTGTGGGATATCCGTGCCAAGGCGGCGGGATGGCCTCTTTACCGCCTGCTGGGCGGAGCCGCCAAGCCCATCAAGGCCTATGCGGGAGGCATTTCACTGGGATGGCAGGCACCCGAGTCCCTGGCCGATGAAGCCAAGCGCCTGGTGGCGCAAGGCTATCGCGCTATGAAGCTGCGCATGGGCGACGTGCCCGCCAACGACATCGCTCGTGTGCGTGCCGTGCGCGACGCCGTGGGCGACGACATCGATATCCTGCTGGATGCCAATACCGGCTATACCGTCGAGCAACTGCGCAAAGTCATGCCCGCCTTCGAAGAGATCCAGGCGGGGTGGCTGGAAGAGCCCTTCCCGCCGCATGACCGCCACTCCTATGCGCAGGGCGCCAGGCTGGGCCGCGTGCCGTTCGCGGCGGGCGAGAACCACTTCACCCGCTTCGACTTCAACGGGCTGATCGACGATGGCAACGTCCGCTTTCTGCAGCCCGATATGTCCAAGACCGGCGGCATCACCGAAGGCCTGCGCATCGCCGCCATGGGCTCGGCGCGCAAGCTGTCCTTCAATCCACACACCTCGACCACCGCGCCCAATATGGCGGTGACCATCCATGTGCTGTGCTCGGTGGAGCGCCCCGGCTATTTCGAGGCGGACGTGACGGAGCTGAACCCCTTCCGCGACGAGCTGGGGGGTCGCGCACCTTACGTGCTGGACGCGGATGGCTGCGTCCGTCCCTACGACGATGTCAGCATAGGCTTGACGGTGGACGAGGCCTTCCTGAAGGCCCATCCGCTGATCGAGGGCCCATGCTACATTTGAGGCTGAATGTGACGGGGCCGCAGCCATCGTAGTGAAATCGACCAAAAAAGCGCTGACCAGCCGCGATATCGCCAAGGTGGCTGGCGTATCGCAGACCACCGTGTCGCGCGTGCTGCAGGGGTCTCCCCTGGTGCAGCCGGCGACCCGCAAGGCGGTGCTGCAGGTCATCGACCAGCTTGGCTATCAGCCCAGTCCGGCGGCCCGCTCCATGCGTACCCGGCGCACCGATACGGTTGCGCTGGTGGTGGCCAGCCTGTCCATCAACCCGCTGTATCCGGCCTTGCTGCAGTTGATGGCTGCCGCCTTGCACCGCAAGGGTCTGTATGCCTCGGTCTGGGAGGCCGAGGAATTCAATGAAGACACCATGCGTGCGTTGGCGGCGACCTCGGTCGATGGCGTCATTGTCGCCACGGCCATGGATGCGGCCTTGCCCTTCCTGGCCCGCATCGCTGAAACGCGCCCCGTCGTGCTGGTCAACCGCACCGTGTCATCGGATGCTTTCGACCAGATCTCCAGCGACAACACCGCGGGGGCGGCCAGCGTGGCGGCCTATTTCGACGAGCATGGCAGGCGCCGCATCGGCCTGGTGACCGGCGCATCGGGGCGTGCCCATCCCAGCCCCATCCGTGACCGCGAGGCCGGCTTCCTGGCCGAACTGCATCGGCGCGGCATACGCATGGACGAGGGCGCCATTGCGCGCGTGCCGCACTTTTCCTATCAGACGGGCTTCGACGCGGCCCAGCAACTGCTGGCGCGGCGGGAGCTGGACGCCATATTCTGCGCCAACGACATCGTCGCGATCGGTGCGCTGGACGGCGCGCGGGCGCGCGGATGCAAGATACCGGACGAAGTGTGGGTGGTGGGCTACGACGACATCCCCATGTGCGCCTGGCGGTCGGTCGATCTGACCACGGTGTCCCAGCCTTTGGACGCGATGGTGGAGGCGGCGGTGGACAGGCTTAGCGAGCGCCTGGCCAGCGGTGCGCTGGCTCCGCAAAGCGTGCTGCTGCCCAACGAATTGGTGATACGCGGCAGCAGCGGCTAGGCGCTCGAAGTCATCCCGGCCTGGCTTATGGCCTAAGACGATTTTTTGTTGGAATCGATGCCCAGCTCGGCAAGGATGGCGGCCGTGTCTTCGCCCAGTTCGGGGGCGTGGCGGTATATCGAAACAGGGGTATGACTGAACCGGATCGGGGATCGAACCTGGCGTATGGGGCCTACTGTCGGATGTTCGCTTTCCTGGAAGAAGTCCACCGCTTTCAGGTGAGGGTGGTCAGGCAGATCGTCCAGGGAATATATCCGCGTGACGGGGATATCCAGCGATGAGCATATTTCCATCCATTCGGCCGTCGTTTTGAGCGGGGTTATCGATGCCACGGCGGCATAGATTTCCTGGATGTGGGCGTTGCGCTTCTGACGGTCGCCGATCTCGAACTTTTCGATCAGTTCTTTTTTTCCGACCGCGTTGAAGAAGGCGTTCCAGTGCTTCTCGGTATAGGGCAGCACGCCTATCCAGCCGTCCCGGGTTTTATAAGGCCTGCGCCCGCCTTTGACGATGCGCTTGTACCCGGCCGGCTCGCCGCAGCCCGGAAAGGTCAGCCCGGCCATGTGCTCGGCTAGCACGAAGGACGCCATGGTTTCAAGCATGGGCACTTCGATGAATTGGCCCACGCCCGATGTGGCGCGGTAGACCAGGGCCGCCATGACGGCGTTGGACATATACAGCCCCACGGTCTTGTCCGCGATCAGGTTGGGCGAGTATTCGGGCGCGTCTTTGCCCATGGAGCTTACGCCCACGAAACCGGATGAGGCCTGGATGATGTCGTCGAAGGCCGGCTTGTCTTTGTCGGGGCCGTCCTGACCGAAGCCGGTGGCGACGCAGTAGATGATGCGGGGGTTCAGCTTGCGCACTGCTTCGTAGCCGAAGCCCAGGCGCTCAATGGCCTTGACGCGCATATTGTGCAGCACCACGTCCGCCGTCCGGATCAGCTCGCGCAGCACTTCTTTGTCTTGTTCGGCTTTCAGGTCCAGCACGAGGGAGCGCTTGTTCCGGTTCAGCGACAGGTAGATCGAACCCATGCCTTTGGTGCGTGAGACGCCGTTGGAGCGGATGATGTCGCCCGCGGGCCCCTCCACCTTGATCACGTCGGCTCCGAAGTCACTTAGCAGCTGGGTCGCGATGGGCCCCAGCACGACCGACGTCAGATCAATGACGCGTATCCCCGAAAGCGGCCCCGGATTCTTTGCTGGATTGCTGCTGGTCACGCCGAACTCCTGAAAACTATTCTGATGGTTGTGCATAGGTGTCGCCCTTGCATTTGCCCAAGGAGTGGATGCCAAGCGCGGACAGAGGGGATTCTAAACACAGCGTTTTCCCTTGGGATCAAAATATTCATGTATGTGAATTATTAATTCATATTGTCGAATATCTCGGATAGCATGCTCAGGCTTCAAGAAGGGCGATGACTATGAGCGAGTTGATCAAATTTTCGATTTACGATGAGCCGGCCGCATTGACCGACCTGCGTCGGCAGGTGCGGGACTTCGTCAAGGCGCAGCGGGATGCGGGGCTGCTTGGCTCGCATCCCTATGGCTGGGCCGAGCCGGACGCGGATTTCAGCAAGGCAATGGGAAGCCAGGGCTGGATAGGCATGACGTGGCCCAAAAAGTACGGCGGCCATGAGCGCAGCGCCCTGGAACGTTTCGTCGTGACGGAGGAATTGCTGGTCGCCGGCGCACCGGTGCGCGCGCATTGGATTGCCGACCGCCAAAGCGGGCCTTTGATACTGAAATTCGGCACTGAACAGCAACGCCAGGAATTCCTGCCGCGCATTGCCCGCGGCGAGTGCTTTTTCTGCATAGGCATGAGCGAGGCGGATTCGGGCTCGGACCTGGCCTCGATTCGTACCAAGGCGGTGCAGGTGGCGGGCGGTTGGCGGGTTACCGGCAGCAAGATGTGGACCAGCAATGCGCATCGCGTCCACATGATGATTCTTTTTGCCCGGACCGGGCCGCGCGGCGAGAGCCGGCGCGAAGGGGTCAGCCAGTTTCTGGTCGATCTTTCCCTGCCCGGCATTACGGTCAGGCCCATCATCAATCTGGCCGGAGAGCACGATTTCAACGAGGTCGTGTTCGACGATGTGTTCATACCGGACGAGATGGTGATAGGAACCATAGGCGAGGGCTGGCGGCAGGTGGCCAACGAGCTGGTTTACGAACGCAGCGGCCCCGACAGGTGGACTAGCACCTATCACCTTCTGACGGGCATGGTGGACAAGCTGCATGAATATCCGACGGAAACGCGCCGCGCGGCGATAGCCAGGCTGGTCGCCCGCTTATGGACCATGCACCAAATGTCGTCGTCGATTGCGGGAATGCTGGAAGAGGGGCGGGTGCCCAATACCGAGGCGGCTTTGGCCAAGGACCTGGGCACCCGTTTCGAGCAGGATATTCCGGAAACGGCCCGGTCCTTGTTCGGCGAGGAGTTGCGCGCGAGCTTCGACGATGACGATGGCTTCAACGAGGCGCTGCGATACACGACGCTGTATGCGCCCGCCTATTCCATCCGGGGCGGAACGAAGGAGATTCTGCGTGGAATTATTGCCAAGAGTCTGGGGTTGCGATGAACGATATCGATGAAATGCTCAATGACAGCGCGGTGAGGTTCTTTACGGATCTATGCTCGCGCGACGTGCTGGACCAGGTCGAACAGGGCAAGTGGTTGCCGGCTTCGTGGTCGGACATGAAGGACCTGGGCCTGGTCGGCGCCGCCGTCATGCCTTTGGACGACGAGGTCGAGGGCCTGCCTTTGGCCTCGCTGTGCACCTTGGCGCGCCAGGCCGGGCGCTTCAATTTGCCCCTGCCGCTGGTGGAAACCTTTATTGCGCAGCGTGCGCTGCGCCGGTCCGGCATAGGGTTCGCCGACGACGAGGCGATAGGCATGAGCACGCTTGCCGAGCAAAAGCCCGTTCATCTGGAAAAACGCGATGGCGGCTACACGGCCACGGGCGTGCTGCATAGCGTGGCATGGGGCCGGCACTGCGGCAATGTGCTGGCGCCGGCCCGATTGGAAGGGCGGCCGTGCCTGGCCTTGATCCCCAGGCCGGAGTCGGTCGAGCATCGCCTGAATCTGGCGGGCGAGCCCCGCGACAGGATACGCTTCGATGCCGTGGCGCTAGCCCAAGAGCAGGTTGCCGTGCTGGATACGGCCGATATTCTTGACGACCTCGTTTTCGAGGGGGCGCTGTTCCGCGCCATGCAGATCAGCGGCGCGATGCAGCAGGTGCTGAGGATGACCATAGACTACGCCAAAGAGCGCGAGCAGTTTGGCCGTGCCATTGCCAAGTTCCAGGCCATACAGCAGCAAATCGCCGAGCAGGCCGGCCAGACGGCCAGCGCCACCGCGGCCGCCGATGCGGCCGCCCACGCCAGCGCTCAGCGCGTCGCTTGCGTTGAAGCGGCCATGGCCAAGATACGGGCCAGCGAAGCGGCGACGCTAAGCTGCACCATCGCCCACCAAGTGCACGGCGCCATGGGCTTCACCCATGAGCATGCCCTGCACCTTTCGAGCCGCCGGCTGCTGGCCTGGCGCGACGAGTTCGGCTCGGACGGCTATTGGGCCGACTGGCTGGGCCGGCGCCTCGTCTCCATCACGGGCGCTTCCCTTTGGGAGAGCGTGACCAACCCTTCTTTCCTGCTGTCCCCGGAGGCCTGACCCATGAGCCAGGAACTTAAATTCGACATCCACGAGCGTATCGGCACGATCACCTTGAACCGGCCCGAGAAGCTCAATGCGTTCACGACGGAAATGCTGCATGACTGGGCCGACGCGTTGCTTGAATGCCAGCGCAACGAGAATGTGCGCGCCGTGGTCCTGACCGGCACCGGCCGCGCCTTTTGCTCCGGCGGCGACGTCAACGGCATGAATGAGCGCAAGCAGGCGGAAAGCCCGATCGAACGCAAGGCCTCGCTGGCCAATCGCGTGTACCGCATTCCGCTCATCATGGACACCATGGACAAGCCTGTGCTGGTGGCCATCAATGGCGTGGCGACGGGCGCCGGGCTGGACATGGCATTGATGGGTGACATACGCATTGCCGCCGAGAGCGCCCGAATGGCCGAGACCTACGTGCGCATCGGCATCATGGCGGGCGATGGCGGCGCGTGGTACCTGCCCCGCCTGGTGGGCATACCCAAGGCGCTTGAATTGCTGTGGACGGGCCGTTTCGTCGATGCCCACGAAGCGGAGCGCATAGGCATGGTCAACAAGGTCGTGGCCGACGACAAGCTGATGGACGAGACCTACGACATGGCGGGAAAAATCGCCGCCGGGCCTCCGCTGGCCATCGGCATGATGAAGAAAAGCGTGTACCAGGGCGCAAGCATGGAACTACGCACACACCTGGAGCAGACCTCATCGCACATGGCGGTGCTGTTTGCAACGGAAGACCATCAGGAGGCGCTTAACGCCTTCAGGGAAAAGAGAACGCCCGAATTCAAGGGCAGGTAGCTCAAGGGCGCATAGCCAATACAAAAGGAGATCGATGTGAAGAAATTAATTAAGTCCGCGCTTGCCGCTTTCGCCAGCGTGGCTTGCCTGACCCAGTTCGCCCCGGCGAATGCGGCCTATCCCGAACGCCCCGTGCGTTTGATCGTTCCGTTCTCGGCCGGCGGCCCTACCGATACGATGGCCAGATTGGTGGCCGAGTACCTGGGCAGCAGGCTGGGCCAGGTCATTACCGTCATCAACAAGCCGGGAGCCGACAACCTGATCGCGGCGCGCGAAGTCGTCGGCAGCGCCGCCGATGGCTACACGCTGATGTTCACCACCAACGGCTTGCTCAGCATTGCCCCGACCGTCCATCCCGAGTTTCCGATCAAGCCGATGAAGCAGTTTTCCTTTATCGGCGGAGTAAGCTCGTATCCCTATATGTTCGTGACCGGCGTCAATGACAAAAGAAATACGCTAGGTGACTTCATCGGTGACAGCCGAAAGAATTCGGGCAGTGTTTCGTACGCGGTGGTAGGCAACGTAAGCCTGGTCGCGATGGCGCTATTCAAGGATTCGCTCGACATCGACATGCTGGCTGTGCGCTACAAGGGCAACTCGGATACGATAACCGACTTGTTTGCCGAACGCTTGAATTTGGGTACTTTCGCGCCTTCGTTCGCGCTGCCGCTGCTCAAGGCCAATAAGGTGAAGCCGCTTGCGGTGACGGGTGAAAAACGCCTGGCCCAGCTCCCCGATCTGCCCCTAGCTTCGGAGATTGATCCCGCGCTCAAGGATTTCTCGGTCAACAGCGTGGTGTGGACCGGCATTGTGGCGCCTGTCGGAGTGCCCGAAGATATTCGCGCCCGGCTTGAGCAGGAGCTTAGCCGAGTCGTGGCAGACGACAAGTTCGTCGCCCAGGTCGAGAAGCTTGGCGATCAGGTGCAGTGGCGGACGGGCGAGCAGTTGCGCCAGCGCGTGGAGAGCGAGAGCGCGGTGTGGGCGCGCGTGGTCAAGAACACCAACCTGACACTCAAATGATGTAAAGTTTGTCGGGCTGCCCCGCCTCTTGTCGCTTGTTCCGATGTTTGAACGCACCACTGACCCATCCGCTTCCGTCAAATCAGCCGATCGAGTGCTGGCGATATTGGATCTGTTCGCCTTGCGTCAGAAGGCGTTGAACTTGACGGAAATTTCGTCCGAACTGGGCTACCCCATGTCCAGCGTCCTGGCCTTGATGAAAAGCTTGAGCGCCAGTGGGTACATCCGGCTGGATCCGGCCACCAAGTCCTATGTGCCCACCTTGCGCGTCGCCATGTTGGGAACCTGGATCATGGGCAATCTTTTCATGGACGGCGCGGTCATCGCGCTGATGGATCAAATCCAGAAGGACACGGGCGAAACCGTGATCCTGGGCGCGCGCAATGGCCTGCATGCCCAGTATCTCCATACGGTGCAGTCCAGGCGCTTGCTGCGCTTTTTCGTGAAGCCCGGCCTGTTGCGCCCCATGAGCCGAAGCGCGATAGGGCAGGCCTTGCTGATGCATTGCAGCGACGGAGAAGTTGCCGCGTTTGCCGCCAGGGCGAACGAGGCAAGCACCTTGGAAAGGGCCTTGATCAACCCGACAGCTTTGGTGGAACGTATCCGCGAAGCCCGCCATCGCGGCTACGCCTATACCGACCAGTACACGGCGGGCATATGCGCGATCGGCGTGCCCGTAAAAATCGGCCTGGGCCGGGAATGCGCGCTTGCGGTGGCCGGCCCCATACTTCGCGTCAAGCGCAAGAAGGACAAGGTGGCGGCGGCGATCCAGGAACTGTCCCGGGTTTATATCAAGGCCTCGGCCGAATACGACCTGGATACGCAGTTGAGGCAGGCGGCGCACGTCATATAAGCGCCGGGTTGCCCGCAGCTAGTTCAATTCGTCGCGGACGATGTGCTGGTGCTCGCGGTTCGATTCCTCGATGCCGGCGGTGACTAGCGAAAAATGCCGGAACAAGGGATGCCCAGCAGGCACAAAAGCGTCGTATTGACCGCTACATGCCGCTATCTGACGGCAAAGTTCCTGTCGGGCGGCCAGGATCTGGCGGTACCTGTCGCGCCGAGGCCCCTTCAGGCTGCGGGCGTGGCGGCGGACTGGAACTCCTTTATCAAGAAATCGATGAACACCCTGACCCGGGCGGGCAGGTTCTGCCGGTTGGGGTAGTACACGAACAGATCGGCGGGCTCCAGGATGAAGTCCGGCAGGATGATCTTCAGGCGCCGGGCCTCCACATACTTGTTCAAGTCCCATTCCGAACGGATCATGATGCCGTGTCCCTCCAGGGCCCAGCTCAGGGCGATGTCGCCGTCGTTGCTCGACATGGCGCCCCTGACCTTTACGACTTCCATGTGCTGCTGGTGCGTGAACCGCCAGATGCCGTGCGCCTCGTCGTTCTGGTTGTGGACGATGCAGCGGTGGTTGGCCAGGTCGGCCAGGCTCTGCGGTTCGCTGTATTTCTTCAGGTACTTGGGCGAAGCGCACAAGTAACGGCGGTTGCTCAGGAGCCGGCGGGCCACCAGGCGCCGGTCCGGCAGCGCACCGAAGCGTATGGCCAGGTCGACGTTGTTGGCCACCAGATCCACCGGTTTGTCGCTGACGTGCAGGTCCAGTTCGATGTCGGGAAACTTCAGGGCGAATCGCGAGGCCAGGGCCGAAATGCGCCGGCGACCGAAGCCCAGGCTGGCGTTGATGCGCAGCAAGCCCCTGGGCTGTTGCCGGTGGTTGGAGACGGAATCCTCCATGGCCCGGATGTCGGCGAGTATGCGCGTGGCCTGTGCCAGAAACAGCTCGCCTTCGCTGGTCAGGCTGATGCTGCGCGTGGTCCGGTTGGCCAGTCGCACGCCCAGGCGCTCTTCAAGCTGCTTGAGCTTGCGGGTTGCGGCCGGAGGGGTGATGTCCAGGGCCCTGGCCACCGTGGAAAGGTTTTTGTGCTGCGCCAGCAAGACAAAGAACGACAGGGCGGATTCCATGGATTAATGCAATATAGTGAATGATGAATTAATTATAAGTAAATAAAAATTCCTTCCGGCTTGGTTATTCTTTGCCCAGGACGGACACCTGCCCGCCACCCACTGCTTTGGAGCACGCCCTATGAAAATCCTGGAAATCCGCGAAGTCACCCTGCCCATCAGTTCATCCATCCGCAACGCCTACATCGATTTCAGCAAGATGACGCTGAGCCTGGTGGCCGTCATGACCGACGTGATTCGGGACGGCAAGCCGGTCGTGGGCTACGGCTTCAATTCGAACGGGCGCTACGGCCAGGGCAACCTGATGCGCGAGCGCTTCATCCCCCGCATCCTGGCGGCCGATCCGGACAGTCTGCTGAACGATGCGGGCGACAACCTGGATCCGCACAAGATCTGGGACTGCATGTACACCAACGAGAAGCCTGGCGGCCACGGCGAGCGCTCGGTGGCCATCGGCACCATAGACATGGCGGTCTGGGACGCCGTGGCCAAGATCGCCAACAAGCCCCTGTTCCAGCACTTGGCCGACGAATACGGCAATGGCCAGCCCAATCGCAAGGTCTTCGTCTACGCGGCTGGCGGCTACTACTATCCCGGACAGGATCACGGCAAGCTGAAGGACGAAATGCGCAGCTACCTGGATCGTGGCTATACCGTGGTGAAAAAGAAGATAGGGGGCGCGTCGCTGGACGAGGACCTGCGGCGCATCGATTCCATTCTTAGCGTGCTGCAGGACGGCCAGAGGCTGTGCGTGGATGCCAACGGCCGCTTCGACCTGGATACCGCCATCGCCTACGCCAAGGCCTTGTCGCAGTACGATCTGTTCTGGTACGAAGAGCCTGGCGACCCGCTGGACTTCGAGCTGCAGGCCACGCTGCGCAGCTACTACAAGAACCCCATGGCAACCGGCGAGAACCTGTTTTCCATGCAGGATGCGCGCAACCTGATTCGATACGGCGGCATGCGTTCGGATCGGGACTGGCTGCAATTCGACTGCGCCTTGAGCTACGGCCTGGTGGAATACCTGCGCACCCTGGACATGCTGCGCGAACACGGCTGGTCTCCCAGCCGCTGCATACCTCATGGCGGGCACCAGATGTCGCTGAACATCGCGGCGGGGCTGGGTTTGGGCGGCAACGAGTCCTATCCGGATCTGTTCCAGCCTTTCGGCGGTTTCCCGGATGGCGTCAAGGTCGAGAACAGCCACATCGTCATGCCCGACCTGGTCGGTATCGGCTTTGAGGGCAAGGCCGACCTGTATAGCCAGATGCGGGCGCTGTCCGACTAGGCATTTCCAAGGGCCGCCGCCGCGGCCGGCCTTCGCCTTAGACCAGCAGCGCTTCCAGCGCCTGCAACTGGCTGGCCAGCGGCAGGCTGGCGTCCAGCACGGGTACGCGCCCGTCCTGGACCGCCGTAGGCCGCTTCAGCGCATCGGCATAGCGTTCCCAGTGGCTCAGTTTCCAGGCATCGCGCGGATCGGCCCGCTGGGCGATGCGATCCCTGCGAACGTCCAGGGGCAATTCCAGCCAGACGTGGCGCAAGCGCGTGTCCGGCGGCAGGCCCAGCCGCTGGACGGAAAACAGCGCCTCCGACGCCTGTTCCCGGCTCCAGGGGCCGGGGAACACCACGTTCAGGCCCGCTTCCAACTGATCCCGCGCGATGCGCAGCGTGCTGGCGTATTCCAGGTCGCGGACCTTGTCCTTGAACAGCGGGCTATCACGGTCGTCGGGATCGGCGCCCAGCGCTTCCAGAAAGGGACCCGACCAGCATTCGCTGACCACGTCCTTGTCCAGGACGCACCAGGCATGTCCTTGCTCCCGCTGCCGTTGCAAGAAATGGTGGGTAAGGAATGACTTGCCGGTGCCGGCATGGCCCAGGACGAAAAGGGCGATAGGCTTGCTCAATGTGGACGCTCGCGTGTGGGCGGCCGCGCGATTCGTGCGGCGCTGAAATCCCAGTTTACCGTCTACCCGACCAGTGGGCCGGGGCGGCGGCTGGCGTCCGGTCGCATACCGCCGCCGATCCTGGAAAATATTTGTGTCATTTGTGCAAGAGGGTGCTGATTTTCATACTGGAAGGTCGGCGGCGAGAGTAATATTGCGCCATTTCGATGGATCCGCTTTCTGCTTTTCCAGGGAGACAAGGTTCGATGAGCGCAATACACCGACACGGTATAGACCGGCAATCGCCGGGAATTCTGCTTCACGCTGAAACAGACGCTGTTCTGGAGCCGTCGCTACAGGCTTTCCTGGCCGAGCTGGCCGACCTGGGCCTGGCCGAGCATGTGGATGTCGCCCGGCATACGGGCGATGACGGGGCATGGGCCCAGTTCCGGCTTGGCGCCCGGACTGCCGCGCAGTGGGCCCCCGATCATGACACCCTGGGGCTTTGCGACAGGCTGAAGCTGGACACCTACGGCAATCCCGACGACCTGGGCCGCGAGATTCTGATCGCCTTGCTGCTGAGCCCGGTTCCTTTCGTTTTCCCCGATTATGCTGAACTGGTGTCGGCGCTGCGGGTGCGCAAGAACATCGTCCAGGCCGCGCGGATGACCGCACTGGCCTTCGATACGGAACATGCCGAGCGCCCGCAGGAATACTGGACCTACTCCGAAGAGCGCGGCTTTACCGTCAAGGATGGATCGCGCCTGATCGAAGCCCTGCAAAAGACCACGCAGCCCGACCGTTCCCACAAGTTGTATTCCTTTTCCTGCTATAGGGCGACGGAATACGTGATTTTGCTGGCCATAGCGCAGGAGTTGGCGGTCAGCAATCCGGACCTGCTGGACAAGCTGCAGCGCCAATGGGAAGCGCGGGCCATTATGTCGGGCCAGTTTCACGATGTGTTCCTGCGCGAGTTCGGTTCGATGAGCGAGCCTTTGCCGCCCAAGTATTACATTCCCGGCGACCGCCTGTGGTTCCGCAACCCCGACGAGCATTCATCCAATGTGGAAGGCTACGAGGGCTCCTGGGTGTTCTACCTGGGCAATGGCCTGTTCACCAATTTCTGGAAGCGCGACCAGCCCTTCACCATGACGACGAAATGCGTCGAGCTGTTCCACTGGCGCAACGCGACCTATCAGGATGAGGCCGGCAAGCTGCAGGTGAACGACGATATCGTCGACGAAAGGGTGGCGCAATCGCTGCGCGATCCGGCCGAGGTGGCGCAAATACTGGAAAGCATGCTGCGCTTGCGCGACCCGGGCGGTGTCTACCGCGACGGCGGTTGCGTGGACACCAGCCGGGAATGCGTGCGCCTGCTGCGTCCCGGCACCTCGGAGATCGCCCTGCCGGAAATCCATCCGGCAGGCGCCCACGCGGGCCTGTAGGCCTATAGGAAGTGGTCCAGCAAGCGGCGGCTGCCCTTGTCCAGCTCGCCGATATTGCCGATCAGGAACTGGATGCCGTGGCCGTCCAGGATCAGCAGCGTCGTGGCCGATAAGCGGCGTATGTCTTCCTCGGCCTTGAGCAGCAGAGTGGTGTCGCCCTTGTCGGTATCGACCTTCCAGGTGCTGGGCGTGGCGAAGCTGGATATTTCCCGGATGCGCTGAATGCGCGGCGTGAATTCCCGACTGGCCAATTCTTCTTGCAGCAGGGCGCGTATATCGTCGGGCAGTTCGTCCAGGTCGTCTATCCAGGCCTGTTCCGAGCCTTCCGCGTCGACCAGCGCTATGCCGTCGCCCGGCGCCGAAATGGGAAAGCTGCGTACGGGCGTCAGCGTCGGCCCCGGCTTGCCGTCCGGTGCCAGGCGCAAGCGGCCGAAAGCATCGCGTTGCAGCGGCAGGTCGTTGCGGCGTGGGGTCTTGGAATTTGTCATGCGATGCCCCTTTCCTCGTTTTCGATCCAGCCTTCATTGATCGAGCCCGCGTTCATGTTTTCCTCTTGCGCCTGATAGAGCCGGAAATAATGGCCGTTCCTGGCCAGCAGTTCGTCGTGCCGGCCCACTTCGACGATCTCGCCCTTGTCCAGCACCACCAGCCTGTCGGCCTGTCGCAAGGTGCTCAGGCGGTGGGCGATGGAGATGGTCGTGCGGCCGCGCACCAGGTTGTCCAGCGCCTTCTGGATTTCTTTTTCGGTGCTGGTGTCCACCGACGAAGTGGCTTCGTCCAGAATCAGGATGGGCGGGTCGATGAGCAGCGCGCGCGCGATGGAGATGCGCTGGCGTTCGCCGCCCGACAGCGCCTGGCCGCGCTCGCCGACCAGCGAATCGTAGCCGTGAGGCAGGCGCAGGATGAACTCGTGCGCATTGGCGGCGCGGGCCGCGGCGACGATTTCCTGCCGGGTAGCCTGCGGCTTGCCGTAGGCGATGTTCTCGGCGATGGTGCCGAAGAACAGGAAGGGCTCTTGCAGTACCAGGCCGATGTGGCGGCGATAGTCGGAGATGGACAGGGAGCGGATGTCCGTGCCGTCCAGCCGGATTTGCCCTTGCGATACGTCGTAGAAGCGGCAGATCAGGTTGACCAGCGTGCTCTTGCCCGAGCCGCTGTGGCCCACCAGGCCTATCATTTCGCCCGGCGCGATATCCAGGTTGATGCGGCGCATGACCGAGCGGTTGCCGTAGCGAAAGCCGACGTTGCGCAGCTCGATGCGGCCCGTCACGCGTTCGATGCGCACCGGCTTGGCGGGTTCGGGTACCGTGGACACATGGTCCAGGATGTCGAAGATGCGCTTGGCGCCGGCGGCCGCCTTCTGCGTGAACGACACGATGCGGCTCATGGAATCCAGCCGCAGATAGAACCGCCCGATATAGGTCAGGAAGGCGGTCAGCACGCCGACGGTGATTTCGTTATGCGCCACCAGCCAGATGCCGAAAGCCCACACGACCAGCAGGCCTATTTCCGTCAGCAGGGTGACGGTGGGCGCAAACAGCGACCATAGGGTGTTGACCTTGTCGTTCACTGCCAGGTTGCGGTTGTTGGCTTCGCGAAAGCGCGCCACTTCACGCTTTTCCTGGGCGAAGGCCTTGACCACGCGTATGCCTGGAATGGTGTCCGCCAGGACGTTGGTGATCTCGGACCAGATGCGGTCCACTCGTTCAAAGCCATGGCGCAGGCGATCGCGCACGATGTGGATCATCCAGGCGATGAAGGGCAGGGGGATCAGGGTGACCGCCGCCAGCCAGGGGTTGATGGAGAACAGGATGGCCGCCGTCATCAGAATCATGAGTATGTCGGTGGCGAAATCCAGCAGGTGCAGCGACAGGAAGATGCAGATGCGGTCCGATTCCGAGCCGATGCGGGAGATCAGGTCGCCGGTGCGCTTGCCGCCGAAGTATTGCAGCGGCAGCGTTTGCAGGTGCTGGTAGGTGGCGGTGCGCAGGTCGGCCCCGATGCGCTCGCTGACCCAGGCCAGGATGTAGGTGCGCCCCCAGCCCAGCAGCCAGGCCAGCGCCGAGGAAGCCAGCAGGCCGCCCAGATAGAGCCGCACCAGGCCGTAGTCGATGGGCTTGCCGTTCTGGAAGGGGATGAGGATGTCGTCCATCAGCGGCATGGTCAGGTAGGGGGCGACCAGCGCTGCCGCTGTCGACGTCACCGTCAGCAGAAAGCCCAGCAGCAGGGAGTTGCGATAGGGCCTGGCAAAGCGCCACAGCCGCAGCAGCGCCCAGGTCGACGAGGCTGAATCGGCCTGCGAAGCGCCGCCTAGCGGCGCGATGTCTTGCTGCGGCGACGCCGGAGCCGGTCCGGCCTGGCCGGCCCGGCGTTCGAAACGCTCCACCAGCTGCAAGGCGGCCGGGTTGTTCCGCAAGGTATAGCGCCAGATGCCCAGGCGCGCCTGGGTGTCGTGCAGTTCCAGCGTGCCGACGCCGGCATGGTCATGGTGTACGAGTTTCAGGCCCGCTTGCAGCGTCCAGCTTCGCCAATCGGCATCATGGGGACCCTTGACCAGCAATCGCCTGTCGGTCAGTACGACCATGCCGGGAAAGAAGCGTAATTGGGCATCCAGATCTGTGCTCAGCCAGGCCAATATGGTTTCTTCCGGGTCCAGGAAGGGGGCCAGCATGGCGCTGTAGTCGCCGGGTAAATCCGTAGCAGGTGGGGTTGGGTCAGGTTTCTTGCTCATTGAACAGGGACGGTAGGTCCCTAAAAAGTGAATCGAGGGTGCAACAGCGATATTGTCACGTTGAATGCGTGCGCCTTGTAAGAAGGCCGGGAAAAGATGTGGTTTTTTTGCCCCTGAATGGTGATTTTCTTCTCTTCCAGGCGGCTTGGCAAACATTTCCGGCTTCAATTGCCGTTAAATACACACCAATCGGTTTGCGAGTTCGCCATTCGTTCTTATTCATCCAAGATGCAAGAGAAAAATATCCAGTTCATCAACATGATGATGCTGCGGGGGCCCAATATCTGGGCATATCGTCCGGTCATCGAGGCATGGGTCGATATCGGTGAGCTGGAAGACTACCCTTCCAACGTCATTCCGGGCTTCTACGAGCGCCTGGTGGCTTGGCTGCCATCACTGATCGAGCACCGCTGCAGCGTCGGAGAGCGCGGCGGTTTTCTTCAGCGCTTGAAGCAAGGCACCTGGCCCGGCCATATCCTTGAACACGTCACGCTGGAATTGCAAAGCCTGGCCGGCATGCCCGGCGGCCTGGGACGAGCCCGCGAAACCTCGGTGCGCGGTGTCTACAAAGTCATTGTCCGCGCCTGGCACGAACCCGTTACCCGCGCCGCCCTGCATTATGCCCGCGACCTGGTGATGGCGGCCATCGAGGACCGTCCGTTCGACGTACAAGCCGCGGTCGACACATTGCACGACATGGCCGAGGATTTGCGCCTGGGCCCCAGCACCGCCTGCATCGTCGAGGCGGCCGATGACCGGGACATCCCCAACATCCGGCTTAGCGAGGCCAACCTGGTCCAATTGGGCTACGGCGCCCGCCAGCGGCGTATCTGGACGGCCGAAACCAACCAGACCAGCGCCATCGCCGAAAGCGTTTCCAGCAACAAGGATCTGACCAAGAGCCTGCTGGAAGCCTGTGGCGTGCCGGTTCCCGAAGGCCGGCTGGTCGAGAGCGTGGAAGAGGCCTGGGAGGCCGCGCAAGATATCGGCCTGCCCGTTGTGGTGAAGCCGTCCGACGGCAACCACGGGCGCGGCGTATTTACGAATTTGACGACCCTGGCTGAAATAGAAACGGCCTTTGCCGTAGCCGTGGACGAAGGCAGCGGCGTGGTCGTGGAGCGCTTTGTGCGCGGCGATGAGCATCGCATCCTGGTCGTGGGCGGACGCATGGTGGCTGCCGCGCGCGGCGATGCCGCCGCCGTCGTCGGCGATGGCGTCAGCACCATAGAAGAATTGATCGAGTCGCAGCTGAACTCCGATCCCCGTCGCGGCCGCGACGAAGACCACCCGCTGAACCTGATACGCCTTGATTCGGCCGCCATGCTGGAATTGCAACGGCAGAAGCTGGCACCGGAGGCCATACCGGCCGCCGGCACCTATGTTCTGATCCAGCGCAATGGCAATGTGTCCATCGACGTGACCGACTCGGTGCACCCCAGCGTCGCCGCCGCCGTCGAGCTGGCGGCGCGCATCGTCGGACTGGATATCGCCGGCGTGGACCTGGTCGCCGAGGACATCTCCCAGCCGCTCGAAGGGCAGCGTGGCGCGATTGTCGAAGTGAACGCGGGCCCCGGCCTGCTCATGCACCTGAAGCCGGCCGCCGGCCAGCCCCGCCCCGTCGGGCAGGCCATCGTCGATCATCTGTTCCCTCCCGGCGACATCGGGCATATTCCCCTGGTCGGGATCACCGGCAGCAAGGGCAAGACCACGGTGGCGCGCCTGCTTGCGCGCGTACTGCAACTGAGCAATCTGCATACGGGCCTGGCGTGCAGCAACGGGCTTTTCTTTGGCCGTCGGCACGTGCAGAAGACGGATGGCGCCAATTGGGATGCCGCGCGTCGGGTTTTGCTGAACCGCGGCGTCCAGGCCGGCGTCATGGAAAACGGCCCGGTCAGCATACTTTCCGAGGGCCTGGCCTACGATCGCTGCCAGGTCGGCGTCGTGACCAACCTCGACCCAGCCGGGGTCTTCCCGGATTACTACGTCGAGGATGCGGACCAACTGGCCAAGGTGCTGCGTACCCAGGTGGACGTCATCCTGCCTAGTGGGGTCGCCGTACTCAATGCCGACGATGCCATGGTGGCCAATATGGCCAGCCTGTGCGATGGCAGCGTGATTTTCTTCGGCAAGGACGGGAGTTCGCCCGTGATCGCCGCGCACCGGGTTCAGGGCGGGCGCGCCGTGTTCCTGGACGGCGGCCGCATCATCCTGGCCAATGGCGCACAAGAAATCGCGTTGACGGAGCTGCAGGCCATACCCCTGACCGAAGGCGGCACGCTGGATTTCCAGAACATCAATGTCCTGACCGCCGTGGCGGCGGCGTGGGCGCTGGATGTGCACGAGGATTTGATACGGACCGGCATAGAAACCTTCGGCCTGGAGGCGGGCGAGTCCTTTTCGCAGGCTCCCGCGGCCACTGCCGAAACGCCGGCCTGATACGGCCCTCCACCGCAACAACAAGGTATATGCTCTAGGCCTGCCCAGGCAGGAAGGAAAAACATCGAATGGAAGTTTCCCGCATACGGGCGCTGCGCGGCCCCAATTTGTGGTGCAGGCAAACCGTTATCGAAGCCATCGTCTCGTGCACCGAGGCCGAGCGCGTCATCGATAACGTGGAAGCATTTGAAAACCGGCTGCGCGCGCGTTTTCCCGATATCGACATTCTTCGCGCTCCCAGCCCGCAGCCGGCCAGTTCCATGGCCCACGCGCTGGCTTATGCGGCCTTGAGCCTGCAAACGGCTGCCGGTTGTCCGGTGGTTTTCAGCCGCGCCGCGCCGACGACGGAGCCGGGGGTTTACCAGGTCGTGGTCGAGTATTCCGAAGAGGCCGTGGGGCGGCTGGCTTTCGAACTGGCCGAGCAGCTTTGCGTCGCCGCCATGCAGGACCTGCCCTTTGATCCCACCGAAGGCCTGATACGCTTGCGCGATCTGAACGAGGACATACGCCTGGGCCCCAGCACCGGCTCCATCGTCCAGGCCGCCGTGAAACGCAATATTCCTTATCGCAGGCTGACCGAGGGTAGCCTGGTCCAGTTCGGCTGGGGCAAGAAACAGCGCCGCATACAGGCGGCGGAAACGGACCGCAGCGGCGCCATTGCCGAATCGATCGCCCAGGACAAGGAACTGACCAAGAGGCTGCTTGCGGCGGCCGGTGTGCAGGTGCCCGGTGGACGCTGCGCCTATAGCGCGGAAGACGCCTGGGCGGTCGCCTGCGAGATCGGCGGGCCGGTGGTGCTCAAGCCGCGCGACGGCAGCCAGGGCAGGGGTGTGGCGGTCAATATCGAGGGCCGCGATCAGATCGAAGCCGCGTACGCGGCGGCGTCCGCCTACGGATCCGAGGTAATCGTCGAACGCTATTTCCCTGGACACGACTTTCGCCTGCTGGTGGTGGGCGACAAGCTGGTCGCGGCGGCGCGCCGCGATCCGCCCCAAGTCATCGGCGATGGTGAGCGGACCATTACTCAATTGGTGGAACAAATCAATGCCGACCCGCTGCGCGGTGAAGGCCACGGCAGCTCGTTGACCAAGATACGGCTGGACGAGATCGCGCTGGCGACGATGGCGGCGCAGAATTACGACGCCCAGTCGGTGCCCGAAAAGGGCGTGTTGGTGACATTGCGCAACAATGCCAACCTGAGCACCGGCGGCACGGCAACCGACGTGACCGACCACGTTCATCCGGAACTGGCGGCGACCGCGGTGGCGGCGGCCCAGATGGTCGGGCTGGACGTTTGCGGCATCGACCTGGTCAGCGAGAACGTCTACGAACCCCTGGACAAGCAAGGC
The DNA here is from genome assembly GCA_049646585.1 of Burkholderiaceae bacterium. Taxonomy (GTDB): domain Bacteria; phylum Pseudomonadota; class Gammaproteobacteria; order Burkholderiales; family Burkholderiaceae_B. The sequence continues at coordinate 23,761 of JBARWC010000098.1, forward strand.
GGCTGCATCGTCGAGGTGAACGCCGCGCCGGGCTTGCGCATGCATTTGCACCCTTCCTTCGGCAAGGGCCGCGCGGTGGGCGACGCCATCATCAACAGCATGTTCGCGGAAGGCGAGAACGGCCGCATTCCGCTGGTCGCGGTGGCCGGCACAAACGGCAAGACGACCACGGTGCGCCTGATCGCGCACTTGATCGCGGGCACAGGCGCTTGCGTGGGCATGACCAACTCCGACGGGGTATACATAGGCAGCGGCCGCATCGACACCGGCGATTGCAGCGGGCCGCGCAGCGCGCGCAATGTGCTGCTGCACCCGGACGTGGATGCGGCGGTTTTCGAGACCGCGCGCGGCGGCATATTGCGCGAAGGCCTGGGCTTCGACCGTTGCGACGTGGCCGTGGTGACCAATGTGGGCACGGGCGATCACCTGGGGCTCAACTTCATCAGCACGGTCGAGGACCTGGCCATCGTCAAGCGCGTGATCGTGGAAAACGTGGCGCCCGAGGGCATGGCCGTGCTGAACGCGGCCGACCCCATCGTCGCGGCCATGGCCGAGAACTGCCCGGGTTTGGTGACCTTCTTTGCCGCCGACCGGAATAACCCCATCCTGGCCACGCACAAGGCGCAGGGGGGGCGTGTCGTATATGTCGAGGACGGCGCCATCGTCCTGGCCGAAGGCGTGTTCGAGCAGCGTATCGGCATGGATCGCATCCCGCTGGTGCACGGCGGCGTCATCAGCTTCCAGGTGGACAATGCCATGGCGGCGCTGGCCGCGGCCTGGGCTCTGGGGCTGGACTGGAACGCCATCCAGGCCGGGGTCGCGACCTTCGTGAACGATGCCCAGACCGCGCCGGGCCGCTTCAATGTGTTTTCCTATCGAGGCGCGACGCTGATTGCCGATTACGGCCATAATCCCGACGCCATCATGGCGCTGGTCCAGGCCGTGGACGGTATTCCGGCAAGCCGGCGCAGCGTGGTCATAAGCGGCGCCGGCGACCGGCGCGACATCGACATACGCCGCCAGACCGAGATATTGGGCGACGCTTTCGACGAGGTCGTGCTGTATCAGGACATGTGCCAGCGCGGCCGCGAGGATGGCGAGGTTCTGGCCTTGCTGCGCCAGGGCCTGGTCAATGCCAAGCGCGCCAAGCAGGTTCAGGAAATACACGGCGAGTTTTTGGCCATCGATACGGCGCTGGACGGCTTGCGCGAGGGCGAGCTGTGCTTGATTCTGATCGACCAGGTTGAAGAGGCGTTGGCCCACATCGCGGGGCGGATTGCCGGAAATCAGGCGAACCGCTGACAGTCTGCCCGCCGGCCGCTTTTTTGGCGCCGGCGGCTTTCAGGAACTGTTACAAATTGGACCGCGATGTCGGTTGAAAGGCCGGCATCGCGTGTCAATAATGGAGCGATAGACTATCCCGTCAGGTTTTCTTGAACAGGAGGTGCTCCATGCCAGCCAAATCACAGGCTCAGCAAAAGGCCGCCGGCGCGGCCCTGGCCGCAAAGCGCGGGGACATCAAGGTGGGCGAGCTCAAGGGCGCGTCGCGCAGCATGTACGACTCCATGAGCGAAAAAGAGCTCGACGAGCTCGCTTCCACCAAGCGCAAGGGCAAGCCGGAACATAAATCCAATTCATAGCCGTAGACAGCATGCTTCGAAAGTAAGCATGCTTTTTTTTGCCAAAAAAAGGGGATTGTCATGAGTCGTGTGCCGGATACGGATTTTGACAGCTTGCTGCCGCCCTTGCTTGTGAATAGACGCGGGTTCATGGCGGGAGCGCTGGTGGGCGGCTTCGCGCTTGCGGCCGGGCCGGCCGCATAGTCTGGCTTTATACGGCCCACAATCCTGCCGGTCGGAGTTCGTCGTCTACCCCGATGCGCCGCATGCCTTCCATGCGGATTACCGACCCAGCTATCGCCCCGAGGCCGCGCAAGACGGCTGGAAGCGCGCGCTGGCCTGGTTCGGCCATTACCTGGACAAGAAGTAGCGCCCATACGCCAGCGCTGCCCCCGCGTTATCATTCACGGCTATCCGGATCGGAAACCGCAGGAACGCGAATGATAGAAATCAAACGGGTCAGCAAGTGGTATGGAGCGACGCAAGTGCTGGACGATTGCAGCACCGGCGTTGCGCAAGGCGAGGTCGTCGTCGTTTGTGGGCCGTCGGGTTCGGGCAAGTCCACCCTGATAAAAACCGTCAATGGGCTTGAGCCCTTTCAAAAGGGCGAGATCTTCGTCGACGGCGTGTCGGTGGGTGCGCCGGACACCAATCTGCCGCGTCTGCGCGCCCGTATAGGCATGGTTTTCCAGAGCTTCGAGCTGTTTCCGCATCTGTCGGTCACGCAGAACCTGGCGCTGGCGCAGATGAAGGTCCTGGGCCGTGGCCGCGACGAGGCCGTGGCCCGCGGGGGTGAACTGCTGGACCGTGTGGGCCTGCGGGCGCATCAGGACAAGTTTCCCAGCCAGTTGTCGGGCGGGCAGCAGCAGCGGGTCGCGATTGCGCGCGCCTTGGCCATGGACCCCATCGCCATGCTGTTCGACGAACCCACCTCGGCGCTGGATCCGGAAATGGTCAACGAAGTGCTGGACGTCATGGTGGACCTGGCTGGCGAAGGCATGACCATGATGGTGGTGACCCACGAGATGGGTTTTGCGCGCAAGGTGGCCGACCGTGTGGTGTTCATGGATGTCGGCCGCATCGTGGAAGACTGCTCCAGCGAGGAGTTCTTCGGCAATCTGGAAGGTCGCTCGGAGCGCGCGCGGCAATTCCTGTCGAAAATCCTGCATCACTAAGGGCGCAAGCCGCCCCCTAAGCCGCTTGCGGCAGGCCGATGGCGTCGTTGCGGAACCAGCCCGTAAGGCTCCAGCGCGGCTGGGTGCAGGGCATGACCTCGTGCGGAATCAGGTCGCTGCGAAATACAGCCAGCCGGCCGGGCATGGGCAGCACGCGCTCGACCAGCTTGTTGCCGTCCTGAGGGGAATAAAGGCATAGCTCGCCGTGGCCGTCCGACGACCATTCGGGGTTCAGGTAGAGCACCAGCGATATCTTGCGGTGGCGCTGGTTCTTGTGCTGGTCCATGTGCTTGCGGTAGCAATGGCCCGTGGGATAGCGCGCAAAATGAAATTCGGTATTGGTCAACCCGGTGTAGAACGAGCGGTTCAGGTCTTCCCGCAAGTCTTCGGACCATTGCAGGAATTCGCGCGTTGCCGATTCGGCCGATTCCGGTTCTATCCAGCAGATCGAATCGCCCCGTATCTCGGTATGCAGGGCCATCTTGCGGCCGTGGCCGATTCCGGCGGGCTTGAAGCGGCCCTCATCCCAGGCTTGCCGGCATTGTTCGTACAGGCGCTTGCACAATTGTGCGTCGATCAGGCCGTCCGAGACGGCCCAGCCCTGGTCGGCCAGGGATTCCAGCATTTGATCATGCGGGCGCATGAGGCACCGCCGTTGTGGTAGTGGGCAGAGCATTCATCGACTGTGGGCGGCCGGCATTCGGCGCGAAAAAATGGGGGAATAATTATAAAACACCGCGATGCTTCAAGCATGGCCGGCGCCGCCTTGCGGCGGGCAAGGGCCGTGGTGGACTATGATCCCGGTTGTTGAAAGCAAAGCGATGCATAAGGAGTGCCCATGTTCTTGAAGAATGCCTGGTATGTGGCGGCAAACGATCATGAAATCGGACGCAGCCTGCATTCGACCCGTATCCTGGGCGAAGACGTGGTGCTGTACCGAAGGCTGGACGGCGGCGTGGCCGCGCTGGAAGATGCCTGTCCGCACCGCAAGCTGCCCCTGTCCATGGGGCGCTTGCAGGACGATGTCGTTGAATGCGGCTATCACGGCCTGGTGTTCGACTGTTCGGGCGCTTGCGTGCGTGCGCCGGGCATGGCCCAGCCGCCCGCTCGCGCGGTGGTGCGCAGCTACCCCGTGGCCGAGCGCTATGGCCTGGTCTGGATATGGATGGGCGACCCTCAGGCGGCCGATCCGGCGAGCATCATGCAAGTGCAGCATTGGGGCGACCCCGCCTGGGGCATGAACCGGGGCGATGCCATGACGGTGAATTGCAATTATCAGTACCTGACCGACAACCTGCTTGATCCGTCCCATGTGTCGTGGGTGCATCAAACCTCGTTCGGCAATGCCTCCATGATAGGCGAGCCCCTGAAAACCCAGGTCAACGACGACGGCGTCGTGGTGTCGCGCTGGATGCGCAATGTCGACGTCGCGCCTTTTTACGCCAAGTTCGTGAAGTTTTCGGGCCGCTGCGATCGCAAGCAGCAGTACGAGGTGCGTGTACCCTCGCATGCGCTGATCAAGGCGATTTTTGCGCCGGCCGGCAGCGGCACGGATAGCGAACCCTTCCATCCCGACGTGTTCCTGATGGATTCCTACAATTTCCTGACGCCGGTGGACGAATCGACCACGCGCTACTACTGGTTCCAGTTGCGCAACTTCAGCCCCGACGATGAGGCCGTGTCGCGCCAGTTTGCCGAAGACGTGCGGCACGCTTTCAGCGAGGACCGCGCCGTGCTTGAGGCCGTGCACGCCGGCATGGCCAGGAGCCCATCAAAAATGAACCTGCCGCTGGATGCCGGCCCCCTGCGTTTCCGGCAAAAATTGCAGGCCTTGATCGCCGCCGAACAGGCGGGCAACGTAAAATCGGCATAGCCGCATGCATTACGGATCGAGGGCGTCGGCGCGCCCCATCCGTCAACCCATCAGATAGGTGACAGCCAGTGACGACAGGCGAATGGATCGTACTTGGGATTTTCGGAGTGGGCCTGGCCTGCTCGTTTTCATTATTCTGGTGGCTGATCCGCAATTTGCGGCGTGACGCCCGGCGCAAGGACGACTCGTTGTAAAAGTGTTGCGTAAGCCGGCGGAAACGCGGGCGGCGAGGGTTTTGCGCTGAATCTTGCCGCCAGTTGCGTTAATCTAAGGGGTTATTGCTCTTTACCGGAATTTTTCAGACTTATGGATTCGTACAGCCTTCCCTACACCTTTTCGCAGCGCGCGCAAAAACTTACCAGCTCAACCATCCGAGAGATTCTGAAAGTCACGGAACGGCCCGAAATCATTTCGTTTGCCGGCGGCCTGCCCGCGCCCAAGGGTTTCCCGATAGACGTCATGAAAGCCGCTTTCGACCGCGTCCTGGAAAACAATGGCCGCAGCGCCCTGCAATACGGTCCCACTGAAGGCTATGCGCCCTTGCGCGCATGGGTGGCCGAAGACCTGAAACGTGTCGGCGCCGACGTCTCGCCCGACGAAGTGCTTATCGTGTCAGGTTCGCAGCAGGCGTTGGACATGCTGGGCAAGCTGTTCGTCGACCCGGGCAGCAAAGTGCTGGTCGAGGCCCCCAGCTACCTGGGCGCCCTGCAGTCGTTTTCCCTGTTCGAACCCAGTTTCGTGGCCGTGCCGACCGACGAAGGCGGCCTGATTCCCGAAGCCCTGACCGGCGAGCGGGCGGCCGGCGCGCGTTTCATCTACGTCCTGCCCAATTTCCAGAACCCCACCGGCCTGACCCTCAGCCTTGAGCGCCGCAAGGCGCTAGTGGAGCGCTGCGCCGCTTTGCAAGTGCCCATCATCGAAGACGACCCCTACGGCGAGTTGCGCTATGCAGGCACGGCCCAGCCG
>JBARWC010000099.1:0-4660 GCA_049646585.1 Burkholderiaceae bacterium
GGCCTGCACCTTGTGCCCCGCGACCGATAGCTGGGCGGTGGGCAGCAGCATGGTTTGCCCCCAGGCGGCAAGTGGCAGGGCGCCCGCCAGCGCCAGGCAGGCGCGAAAAAAAACAGGGCTGAACAGCCCCGTAGCTTGAAACGACTTATGCATTGTTATTGACGATGGAAGCAAAGCCTGTGCGGCTTTGCTTCAGGCAGCCGTAATATTGAGCGCTTGCTTGCCCTTCGGTCCTTGTGCGATTTCAAAAGCGACTTTCTGGCCTTCTTTGAGGGTCTTGAAGCCGTTCATTTGGATGGATGAAAAGTGTGCGAATAGGTCTTCGCCCCCATTGTCAGGGGTAATAAATCCGAAACCCTTGGCATCGTTGAACCATTTGACGGTCCCCGTCAGCTTTTGTGTATCACCAGGCGTGGAGCTTGCGGTTGAATCAGACATGCGAACTGCCTCTCGACTATAGTGTTAGATTGAAACTTGACTACAAGGGTTACCTTTAGCCGTTGGATTCTGGCATGCAGCATACTTCCAAGCACTCAGAATATGTTGATAATGCGCAATTTACCCTAACATAGTCAACTATGGAAACCACTAGTATTTGTCATGGTTACTCAAATCGAAAACCACCGCGCCACGGTTCTTGATCGCCAAGCCGCCAAGCTGGCCCCGCCTCCCATGTACCAGGTCGTCCTGCTGAACGACGACTACACGCCGATGGAGTTCGTGGTCAATGTCCTGCAGCGTATCTTCGCAAAGTCCGAAGAAGACGCGGCGCGCATCATGCTCAAGGTCCACCACGAAGGGCGGGGCGTTTGCGGCGTCTACACGCGCGACATCGCCGCCACCCGGGTGGACATGGTTCGCCAGCTTGCCCATGCCCGGCAGCACCCCTTGCAATGCGTGATGGAACCGGCGCCCGACGCCTAGCCGTCTTGTTTTTTGTTAATGTTGATACGCAAAGTCGATTTAGTCATAGAATAGGATTTATCGAATTGTTTATCCGCTCCGATATGTGATGGAGGAAGCGTGATCTCCGAAGAACTTGAAGTCAGCCTGCACATGGCCTTTGTCGAGGCCCGCAGTGCCCGGCACGAATTTATTACCGTAGAGCACCTGCTGCTCTCGCTGCTCGACAACGCCGCCGCCGCCGAGGTGCTGCGCGCATGCTCCGCCAACGTCGACGTGCTGCGCCAGGAATTGCGCAAATTCATCAGCGAGAACACACCGGTCTTCCCCGGCGAAGACGAAGTCGACACCCAGCCCACCCTGGGCTTCCAGCGCGTCATCCAGCGTGCCATCATGCACGTGTCTTCGGGCAACTCCAATCGCAACTCCGTCACCGGCGCCAATGTGCTGGTGGCCATGTACGGCGAAAAAGACTCCCACGCGGTTTATTTCCTGCAGCAGCAGGGCGTGACCCGCCTGGACGTGGTCAATTATCTTTCCCATGGCATCACCAAGGCCTCCGAAGAGGCCCCCGCCGAGCCGGCCCGGGCGCAAGCCCAGGCCCCCGAGGCCGAGCCCAAGTCCGACCAGCAAAAGTCGCCGCTTGAACTCTACGCCACCGACCTGAATTCCGAGGCGCGCCAGGGGCGCATCGACCCGCTCATCGGGCGCGAGCACGAGGTCGAGCGCGTCATACAAGTGCTGTGCCGCCGCCGCAAGAACAACCCCTTGCTGGTGGGCGAGGCTGGCGTGGGCAAGACCGCCATCGCCGAAGGCCTGGCCTGGCGCATCACCGAAGGCGACGTCCCGGAAATTCTGGCCGACGCCGAAGTCTATGCGCTGGACATGGGCGCCTTGCTGGCCGGCACCAAATACCGCGGCGATTTCGAGCAACGTCTTAAAGGCGTGCTCAAGACGCTCAAGGACAATCGCAACGCCATACTTTTCATCGACGAAATCCATACCCTCATCGGGGCGGGCTCCGCCTCGGGGGGAACGCTGGACGCATCCAACCTGCTCAAGCCGGCGCTGTCCTCCGGCCAACTGAAGTGCCTGGGCGCCACGACCTACACCGAGTACCGCGGCATCTTCGAAAAAGACCACGCCTTGTCGCGCCGCTTCCAGAAGATAGACGTGGCCGAACCCACGGTCGAACAAACCATACAGATATTGCGCGGGCTCAAGGGGCATTTCGAAGCCCACCACGGCGTGCGCTATTCGCAGGCCGCCATTACGGCCGCCGCCGAACTCTCGGCGCGTCACATCAACGACCGCTTCCTTCCGGACAAGGCCATCGACGTCATCGACGAGGCCGGCGCCGCCCAGCGGCTGCTGCCGCGTTCGCGCCAAAAGAAGATCATCGGCAAGGCCGAGGTTCAGGCCACCGTAGCCAAGATTGCGCGCATTCCGCCGCAAAGCGTGTCCAACGACGACCGCAACAAGCTGGCCACGCTCGAGCGCGACCTGAAGACCGTGGTCTTCGGCCAGGATCCGGCCATCGAGGCCCTGGCCGCCGCCATCAAGATGGCGCGCTCCGGGCTGGGCCGCCCGGACAAGCCCATAGGCTCCTTCCTTTTCTCCGGCCCCACCGGGGTGGGCAAGACCGAGGTCGCGCGGCAACTGGCCTTTGTGCTGGGCGTCGAGCTGCTGCGCTTCGACATGTCTGAATACATGGAGCGCCACACGGTGTCGCGGCTTATCGGCGCGCCTCCGGGCTATGTGGGCTTCGACCAAGGCGGTTTGCTTACCGAGGCCGTCAGCAAACAGCCGCATTGCGTGCTGCTGCTGGACGAAATCGAAAAAGCCCATCCGGATGTCTACAACATCCTGCTGCAGGTCATGGATCACGGCACGCTTACCGACAACAACGGGCGCAAATCCGACTTCCGCAACGTCATCCTGGTCATGACCACCAATGCGGGCGCCGAGGCGCTCAATCGCAACACCATCGGTTTTGCGACGCCGCCCAAGACGGGCGACGAAATGTCGGACATCAAGCGCCTGTTCACGCCCGAGTTCCGCAATCGGCTCGACGCCATCATTGGCTTCACGCCGCTGTCGCGCGATGTCATCCTGCGGGTGGTCGACAAATTCCTCATGCAGCTTGAAGACCAGTTGCACGAAAAACGCGTCGACGTCGTGTTTTCGCAAGCGCTGCGCGATCACCTGGCCAAAGAAGGTTTCGACCCGGCCATGGGCGCTCGCCCCATGCAAAGGCTCATCCAGGACACCATACGGCGCGCCCTGGCCGACGAGCTGCTGTTCGGGCGCCTGGTCGACGGCGGCAGCGTCGAGGTCGACCTGGACGGCGACGGCAAGGTCCAGCTGGCTTTTTCCAGCAAGCCGGGCAAGCATTCCTTGCCGTCTCACCCGGAACCGGAACTTGTCGACTAGGGCCGCAGGGTGCTGATGGCCAGCGGCTTGTACGTCTGCTGCCGGCATTGCGCAACCCTGCATGAGCGCGTACCGATCGCACCCGGCAGTGTCGCCACCTGCCGGCGCTGCGGTTTCCCGCTATTTCGCAACAGCGTGATTCCGGCCGACGGCTGGATCGCCCTGACGCTGACCGCGCTCATCGTTTTCGCGATCGCCAATTATTTTCCCATCGCCAGGTTGAACATACAGGGCATGAGCGTGCAGGCCTCGCTGCCCGGCGCGCTCTATCTGACCTGGCAGCAAGGGCATTGGGCCCTGGCCGTCATGACCGGCATGTTCGCCTTCTGGCTGCCGCTGACGCAGTTGCTCGTAGTGCTTTGGGCCATGATGGCGGTGCGGGCAGGCCGTCTGCCTGCCGATTTTCGCTACGGCATGCGTTTGTTGCACTGGGCGGAGCCATGGAGCATGGTCCCGGTGCTGATGCTGGCCATTTTCGTGGCCATGGTCAAGTTCGCCTCCTTCGCCACCATAGAGATCGGGCCCGCCCTCTGGGCTTTGCTGATCCTGTCCTTTCTGCTCACCGGGCTCAGCAGGCTGACCTCGCATCGCTTGTGGCGCCACGCCGAAGACGCGGGGCTGGTGCCCAACGCCGACATCGACCCATCGGCGGACGGCCCAGTGGCGTCCTGCGAATCTTGTGGCTTCATACAGAGCCTGCCGGCGGCTGACGGGCACGCCGACTGCAAGCGCTGCGGCTCGCGCATCCATTTTCGCAAGCCCGATTCGCTCGCACGCTCATGGGCCCTGGTCATCGCCGCGTCCATTGTCTATATTCCGGCCAATGTGCTGCCCGTCATGCGCGTGCGTACCGCCGCCAGCGATGGGGCGCACACGATTCTTGGCGGGGTGATCGAGCTGTGGCAGTTGGGCTCCATCGATCTGGCCATCATCGTATTCGTCGCCAGCGTCGTCGTTCCCATGACCAAGCTGCTGGCATTGATGGTGCTTATGGTAAAACGCCAATGGCGGGGTAATTCCATTCAGCGCCAGCGCACGCGGCTCTATGAGTTCGTCGAGTTCATCGGGCAATGGTCCATGCTGGACGTGTTCGTGGTGATCCTGATGACGGCCATGGCCAATTTTCCCGGGATATCCCAGGTCATCGCCGGCCCCGGCGCGGTCAGTTTCGGCGGGGTGGTCATTCTTACCATGCTGGCCGCCATGAGCTATGATCCACGCCGCGGATGGGATGCGCGGCTTGGTCGCGCACACCAACGATGACGCCAAGCGCGAGCTAAAGAGAAATCCATGACAGACCCTTCCACAACGTCCAAGCCCACCG
>JBARWC010000100.1:0-10585 GCA_049646585.1 Burkholderiaceae bacterium
GGCACTGCGAGCTTGCGCGTCCTGCATCAGCTGCCAGGCGGCCATGCCGGACTGCACAGCCGTCAAGGCTTTCTTCTGTAACGATCCGGCCTCGCTGCGCGGAGCCAGGCCGCGCCAGCACTGCGCAGCCAAGCGCATGCCTTGCCGGGCCTCGGAACGGACCAGCAAGGCCCCCGCCAGCCATTCGGCAGCGGCGGCCTGGCCTTTTACGCCGGCCAGACCGAACAGGGTCTTGATGACGGTGCCGTCGACGCGCCTGAGGATGCGCACGGAAATGAACCGGACATCCAGGTCTGTTTGCCCGCGGGCGGCCAGGCGGACCGTCCGGCTGGCCACCCACGGCACGAGGTCCGCGCAAGCCAAGCCCGACAGCTCGCTCAAGCCGGGCAAACTTGCCGCATCCAGCGGGGAATGAGCCAGGGTCTTGGCCAGGGCGCCGGCCGTCGTTGCGCCATCGTCGTCTTCAAGACGGGTGACGGCGGTGCATTGCGCCAGCCAATCGACGCCCAGGGTGTGGACGCGCCTTAGCAAGGCCTGGCTGCCGCCATCGAAAAGGTGAACCATGGAAAGCGCCCCCCGATTGTCCTCCAGCCAGTTGATCTGATGCAGCAAGGCGTCGTTGGCGCTGGGCGCTTGCTGCGCCGCCGCGCCGCAGGAAGACAGCCAGCCGTCGGCCAGGCTCAGTTGCTGCATGGGGGAAGACAAAGGCTGGCCGCTGTCGTCGATCAGCAAAGCGGCATGCAATTGGCCCCGGCTGCCCGACCGTATGGCGATGGCCGCCCGCTCATGCACGGCCAGCAGCCACCGGCCGCTGTCGGCCAGCTCGCCCTGAGCCACCCGCAGCATATGGCGAACGCGGCCATCCAGCGACGCCGCATCGGGTTGGGCGCTGGTATAGGCACGCCACAAGTCGCTGGCTTCGGACATGGCTGCCCGCTCGTCGACGTAAGCGCAAGCGGCCTGCAAGTCATCCATGGTCAAGCCGGAATCGGGGCCGCCGGCCACCGACAGCAGACCGGGCAGCAAGCGCCTGCGACGGCTTTCCGCATCGGCCAAGGCGCCGTCTTCAGGTATCTTGGCCAGCGACATGAGCGCGGCGAAATCCGCCTCGGTCGGCGCGTACAGGCCGCCGGCCTGCTCCTTGTGCGCCAGGGCCTGGTCGACCAGGTCGGCCGCATTGGGCAGCAGCAGGTTCTCGGGCACCTTCTGCCCGTTGGACACATAATGTATGGGCAGTTGATAGCGTATGGCCGTATCCAGGGCGGCGCCCAGCCGGCTGGCTTCGTCGATCTTCGTGACGATGCAGCCTATGGGCGCGGTGCCCCCGTCGCCGGCATAGCTTCGCGCCACTTCGTCCAGGGTATCGCCATGGCTGGATGCGTTCAGGACCAGCAGGCGATGGATGGGCCGGCCCGCGCCGGCCAACATGGCCGCCTGCTCGGAAATATAGCGGTCGCGCTGGCTGATGCCCACGTTATCTATCAAGATGGTCTGATCGGGGCTTATGCCTTGCATGATGCGCCGCAGCTCCTGCGCGTCCTGCACCACGTGCACCGGCACGCGCAGCATCTGCCCGTATATCTTCAGTTGCTCGTGTGCGCCGATGCGATAGGTATCGGTGGTCAGCAGCACCAGGCCGCCCGGCCCCGTCCGGCGCACGCAGCGGGCGGCCAGCTTGGCGATGGTGGTGGTCTTGCCCACGCCGGTGGGTCCCACCAGCGCGATGGCCCGGCCCCGGGTCCACAATTCGTTTTCGTCGCCCAGAACCGGCAGATGAGTGACCAGTTCCTTGCGGGCCCACTGGAATGCCGCCTTGGAAGGCAGATGCTCCGGCAGCCGCTTGAGCATGGCGCGCAGCAAGGCGGTGCTGAAACCGAAGCCCAGCATGGCCTGGAACAGCAAGGCCGCCTGCGGGACGCGGCGCAGCTGATTGCCCCACATCAATTCATCAATGCGGTTTTCCAGGGCGCCGCGCATTTCGCCAATGGCGCTCATGACCTCGACGCGCACATCCGGCGCGGGCGGGCGCGGCGGCGGCGCGCCACGGTAAGCCAGTTCCGCAAGGGGCTGGGCCGCTTGAACCGACGGGGCGCCCGCCGGCGCCGCGGTGGGGTCGGTCGCCAGGATCTCGACGCCGCCGTTGATGCGGCGATTGGACACGATCAAGGCGTCCGGGCCCAGCGCCAGGCGGACCTGGCGCAAGGCCTCGCGGTTGGTGCTGCCAAAGAAACGGCTGGTGTTCACGCTGCGCCTCCGCCTATCACCGAGGTGATCCTGAGTATGCGCTCATCGGGGATTTCGGCGCTGGACAGCACACCCAATTGCGGGAAATGATGGCGCAGGAAGCGCGACAAGGACGGGCGCAGCACGGACGGCACCACCAGCACGGTGGCGTCGCCATTGGCCTCCTGCGTCTGGACGGCCCGCTCTGCCTCGGCCAGCACATTCTCGGCCAAGCCGGGCTCCAGCGCGCCGCTGGTGGTCAGCGCCTGTGTCAGGACGCGCTCCAGGCGGGCATCCAGGCCGATGACGCGCAGTTCGGCTTCGCCGGGAAACCATTGCTGGGTAATCGCCCGGCCCAGGGCCACGCGGACCAGGGTCAGCAGCTCGCCGGCGTCGGGACCGGCCGTGGGGTTGAGGGCGGCCAGGCGCGGAGCATGTTCGGCCAGCGTCTCGATAATGCTGCGCACATCGCGTATGGGCACTTCCTCGTCCAGCAGCCCGCGCAATACTTTTTGCAATAGCGTCAGGCTGACAGTCTTGGGCACCAGGTCCTCCGCCAGCTTGGGCGCCTCGCGCCCGATGTGGTCCAGCAATTGCTGGACTTCCTGGCGGCCCAGCAGTTGCGAGCCGTAGCGATGCATGAGGTGATTCAGGTGGGTGGCGATGACGGTGCCCGCATCCACCACGGTATAGCCGGCAATCTGGGCCTGCTCGCGCAGCGACACGTCTATCCATACGGCGGGCAGGCCGAAGGCGGGATCGGTGGTGGCCGTGCCCGGCAGCGTCATCGAGACGCCGCCCGGATCGATGGCCAGCCACTGGCCGGGCGTGGCGGTGCCGTGCCCGATTTCCACACCCGAAAGCAGGATGCGGTAGTCGTTGGGCTTCAGTTCCAGATTGTCGCGTATATGCACGACAGGCGGCAGAAAGCCCATGTCCTGGGCGAATTTCTTGCGCAGGCTGCGGATGCGGTGCAGCAGCTCGCCGCTCTGGGCATGGTCGACCAGCGAGATCAGGCGGTACCCCACTTCCAGGCCCAGGGGGTCCAGCATGGCCACGTCATCCCAACTGGCTTCGGCCGCGGCGGCTTCGACGGCGGCTTGCGCCTTGATGGGCTCCTCGGCCTTTTGCGCCTGTTCGGTCTGCTGGCGCTTGAGCATCAGCCATCCGCCGCCCGCCAGGGTGGCGGCCAGCAGCAGGAAGGCCACGTGCGGCATATTGGGTATCAGGCCCATGGCCGCCATGATGCCGGCGGTGATGAACAACACGTTGGGGTTAGAGAACAACTGGCTGACCATCTGCTGGCCCACGTCCTGGTCAGTGGCCACGCGCGACACCACCACGCCCGCGGCGGTCGAAATCACCAATGCCGGAATCTGCGCGACCAGGCCGTCGCCTATGGTCAGCAAGGTGTATACGCGTCCCGCGTCGGAGAATGACAAATCGTGCTGGCCGACCCCGATGATCAGGCCGCCCACGATATTGATGACCATGATGAGCAGGCCGGCGACCGCGTCGCCGCGCACGAACTTGCTGGCGCCGTCCATGGAACCGTAGAACTCCGCCTCCTGGGCGACTTCGACCCGGCGACGGCGCGCCTCGTCCTCGCCCACCAGGCCGGCGTTCAGGTCGGCGTCGATGGCCATCTGCTTGCCCGGCATGGCATCCAGGGTGAAGCGCGCGCCGACTTCGGCGATGCGCCCCGCGCCCTTGGTGATGACCACGAAGTTGATGATGACCAATATGACGAACACCACGATGCCGACGGCGAAGTTCCCGCCCACCAGAAAGTGGCCGAAAGCCTCGATGACCTGGCCGGCGGCGTCCGGCCCCTTATGGCCGTGCAGCAGCACTACCCGGGTCGAGGCCACGTTGAGCGCCAGGCGCAGCAGGGTTGCAAACAGCAGGACTGCGGGGAAGGCGGCGAAATCCAGCGGCTTCTTGGTGAACATGGCCACCAGCAATATCATCACCGAAAGCGATATATTGAAGGTGAACAGCAGATCCAGGATGAAGGGCGGCAAAGGCAGGATCATCATGGCCAGGACCATGAGGATCAGTATCGGCCCCGCCATCAGGCGGGCGTGGGCCGATCCGTTGTCTTTCAGTAGAGCTAGAAAACTGTTCATGATGCGCTTGTCGCAACCCTATTCTTTTCCATGGGATCCAGGCCCGGCGGAATCGGCAGGCTGGCAGGCCGCCTGGGCTCCACGCCCGCTCCTCTCGCCCAGCTGCGCAGCTGGAACACCCAGGCCAGCACTTCGGCGACGGCCGAGTACAGTTCGGCCGGAATCTCGCGGCCCAATTCAACGTTGTGATGCAGCGCCCGCGCCAGGGGCGGCGCGCTGAGCATGGGCACCTTATGCTCGGCGGCGATTTCGCGTATGCGGGCGGCCACCATTCCCGAGCCCTTTGCGACGACCCTGGGCGCGCCGCCCTGCCCTTCCTTGTAGGTCAGCGCAACGGCGTAGTGCGTCGGGTTGGTGACGATGACGTCGGCCTTGGGCACTTCGGACATCATCCGCCGCCGCGCCATGGCGCGCTGCTGCTGGCGGATACGGCCCTTGACGTGCGGATCGCCGTCGCTTTCCTTGTTCTCCTGTCTGACGTCCTCGCGGGACATCCGCATTTTCTTGAAGTGGCTGAATATCTGCCAGGGCGCATCGATGATCACGATGAGAAACAAGGCCGCCACAATCAGGGCGCAGCACAATGCCACCAGGCCTATGCCCGAGGTCAGGGCTTCGGTGGGCGTGGCGTGCATCAGGGAAATCATCTGGTCCCGGTAATTGGAGATCACCAGCACGGCGACGATGCCTATCACCGAAGCCTTGGCCAAGGTCTTGACCAGCTCCACCAGGGTCTGCGCCGAGAACATGCGGATCACGCCCTTGAGCGGATTCATGCGCTCGAACTTGGGCTCCAGCGCCTTGGTGGAAAATAGAAAACCGCCCAGCAGCACCGACGCCAGCACCGCCACCGCCACCAGCAGGACGAACAGGGGCATCAGGGCCAGCAAGGCCTGAAAGGCGGAATTGCCCGCCACGGCCAGCATGACATCGGTATCGCTGGCAACCCGCAGGTCGAACCACAGGCCCGATCGCAGGATGCCCGCCAGGCTCTGATACATATTCGCGCCGTTGAACCAAAGCGTGGCCACGCCGGCCGCCAGCAGCAAAAACGTGTTCAGCTCCCGCGAGCGCACGACCTGCCCCTCCTCGCGCGCCTTTTCCAGGCGCCGGGGCGAGGCGGGTTCGGTTTTTTCGAGGTCGCTGTCCTCTGCCATGCGGTACTTGAAACGGGGGGGTTGACCAGGGTGGAATGCTGCATGTGCATTCTAGGTCTCCCCCATTCCCGACGAATGGCCAAGCAAACGGGATAAATGCGCTTAATTCGGCCGCTGCTGGGCAGACAAGGCCAGTTCCTCGAAGCGCGCGTAGTCCACCCCTATGCGCACCGCCCCCCAGCGGCCGTCGTCGATATCCACCGGGATGGACAGATCGGTGACGATTTCGCCCGTATCGCGCATATAGGTCTGGCAAAGCACGCCGGCCGCGTTCCCCGCCGCGCCGAGGCTGACCGGGTCGTCGAAGATGCGTTTATTGCGAACGTGGCGGGTGTCGTGATCCAAATCGCCTGTGGGCTGGCGCGAATAACGGGTATTGTGCGTAGGGCAGTAGCCGTTCTTGTCGATAAGCAGGGTGTAGAAACCGCCAGGCAGCTGCTCCAGCATGTCGTCCAATATTTGGGTCAGTTGCCGGTCGATGGCGCTGTCATAAAGGGTGTGATAGCGCGCGGGGTTGCTGCCGGGTATGCGCTGGTACTGCTGATCGAGGATGTCCGCGCCGGCTTCCCTGGCCTGCAGCAGCACCGCCTTGCAGGCCGATTGCAGCGAGCCGAGCATGGCGGCCAGGGCATCGAAGGGCGTGTTGCCGGTGCGCAGCGCCGCCAGCATTTCCTGCAGGCTCTCGGATTTTCCGCGCACGGCCACCACCTGGTCGTTCATGGTGACCATGCGGTTCTGAAACTGGGAGCTGAGCGCGGCGATCCGTTCTATGGCCTGGTTCATTTCCTGGTTGGTCGAGGCCACCTGCCCCACGGTATGCGCCACCTCTTTCATCTGGACGTCCATGTATTCGAAATCTTTCACGAACTGGTCGAAATTGGCGGTGAACTGGGTAACGACCTTGCCTGACGAGCTCATGTCCAGGTGGATATGGTCGGTTTTCTCGCGCGTGCTGGCGACAAGCTCCAGGATTTCCCCGGCATGCTGGACGATGTCGCCGGTAGCCGCATTGACCCGTTCGGCCAGCTTGCCCACTTCGCTGGCGACCACGGCAAAGCCCTTGCCCGCCTCGCCCGCGCGGGCCGCCTCGACCCCGGCATTGAGCGCAAGCAAATGCGTCTGCAAGGCAATGTCCTTGATCAGTCGGCTGGTGTCGCCCACCGATTGGGCGCGATCGCTAAGTTGCGACACCACACCGGAAAAGACCTCCATCTGGGTGGTCACGCGGCTGACCCGCTGATGCAGCTCATTGAGTTGTTCAAGGGTCAGGCGGGCCGCCTCCATTTGCTGATGGAAGGTCGAGGCGATTTCGCCGACCGAGGCCGAGGTTTGCTCGGACATCGCGGCGATCTGGGCGCCGCGCGCCGCCAGGCCTTGCGATTCGGCCGCCTGCTCGCGCGCCATGTCGCGGCAAGCCAGAGTCTGGGCCAGCAAGCGTGCCGTATTCAGGGAAATATCGATGCTGGCCTGGCGCATGGTGACGAAGCGGTCGCGCAAGGCCGATAGAAAGCGGGATAGCGGCCACGCCAAGGGGCTGATGGTCCAGGCGCGGTCGGACAAGGTGGCCTGCCCTTCGCTCAGGTGTTTAAGCAAACGCGATACGCCCAACAGGCGTCTGGTCGTCTGTTTCATCCATGTCTCCTGATTTTATTATGCTTGTTAGTGTTCTACTTGCTTGTATTGATCGGGGCGGCCCTGCGGGCCTCCCCCATTCCTCCGCTGCAACGACTTCAAAGATCGGTGGATGTATTGAAAAAAATCAAAAACCCAGACTGGACAGCAGATCGTCGACCTGATCCTGGCTGGTGACGACATCGACCTTGCCCGCGGGGTTGACCGCCGGGCCGTTCATGAGCGACCTGGTTTCTTCGCGCAAATCTTGCGGAACGTTATCGACCAGCACCTGCACCAGTTCGGTTTCGATGGCCGACACCACGCCCAGCATCTTCATGATGACCTGGCCGGTCAGGTCCTGGAAGTCCTGGGCCATGATGATTTCAAGCAGATGGTTTTGCGACGCGGCGGTTTTCTCGGGAACCGACTTCAATAGGGCCCGGGTATCGTCCACCAGCTCGCGCGCCTCGACCAGCTCGACCGGATGATCGAACCAGGCCTGCCAGCGCGCATCCAGGGCTTTGGCGTCGCGCTGCATGCTGTCCTGCAGGGGCTGGGTCTGCTCGGCGGCGTTCAAGACCCGGTTGGCGGCCTGCTCGGTCATGTGGGCGACGTAATGCAAGCGGTCGCGCGCATCGGGGATGGCGTGGGCGGCATCCTTGATGGCCTGGTCCAGGCCCAGCTCGCGCATGCTTTCGCGCAGCATGCGCGTCAGCGAGGCGATGCGGTGAATCAAGTCGACCGGCGGCTCGCCGCCTATGGCTCGGGCCGCGGGGTTGTCTACGAAGTCCATGCCTGCCTCCCTCAAGACCCGAGTTTCTCGAAGATTTTATTCAGCTTCTCTTCGAGAGTGGCCGCCGTGAACGGCTTGACCACGTAGCCATTGGCGCCGGCCTGGGCGGCGGCGATGATGTTTTCCTTCTTGGCTTCGGCGGTCACCATCAGCACGGGCAGCTTGGCCAGGGCGGCATCCGCCCGAATCTGCTGCAGCATGGTCAGCCCGTCCATATTCGGCATGTTCCAGTCGGACACGACGAATTCGAAGTTGCCGTTGCGCAGCTTCTCCAGGCCCATGGCGCCGTCCTCGGCCTCGTCGACGTTCTCGAACCCCAGGTCCTTGAGCAGGTTCTTGATGATGCGACGCATGGTCGGGAAATCATCGACAACCAGGATTTTCATGGTTTTCTGTACCACTTGATACTCTCCAAAATAATAAGGCCGCGGCTGATAAAAAATCAGACCCGATGGCCGTATGAGCCGGCGCTGGCCAAAATGCGCTCGCTCATTTCCGATAAGGGCACCGCGGTATCCGCCGCACCGATGTGCAGGGCTTCGCGCGGCATTCCAAATACAACACAACTGGCTTCGTCTTGCGCAAATGTGATGGCGCCGGCCTGCTTCATGGCCAGCAAGCCCTGCGCCCCATCCTTGCCCATGCCGGTCAGGATCGCGCCCACGGCATTCCTGCCCGCGACCTGGGCGGCCGAGTGAAACAGCACATCGACCGAAGGGCGATGCCGGTTGACCGGGTCGCTGTATTCCAGCTTCACGACGTAATTGGCGCCGGAGCGGGCCAGCTTCATGTGGGCAAGGCCGCCGGGCGCCAGATAGACGTGGCCCGGCAGCACGCGCTGGCCGTCCTCGGCTTCGTGCACCTGCACGGCGCACAGATTGTCCAGGCGCTGTACAAAGGAACGCGTGAAACCGGCCGGCATGTGCTGCGTGATCATGATGGCGGGGCTGTTGGCCGGCAAGGGTTCCAGCACCTGGCGTATGGCCTCGGTTCCGCCCGTGGAGGCGCCGATCAGCACCAGCTTTTCCGTCGTGGAAAACGGCTGGGTCAGCCTGGTCCTGGGCGCGGCGCCTGGCTGTGGGGCCTGGCGCGGCCGGGAATGGGCGGCTGCGCGGATCTTGTCGGCGATCAGTTCGCCGTATTCCATCAGGCCGTCGCGCAGGCCCAGCTTGGGCTTGGTGACGAAATCGACGGCGCCCAGCTCTAGCGCGCGCAGGGTGACTTCGGAATTGCGCTCGGTCAACGACGACACCATGACGACGGGCATGGGCCGCAGTCGCATCAGGCGCTCAAGAAAATCCAGGCCGTCCATGCGCGGCATTTCCACGTCCAAGGTCAGGACATCAGGATTGTGCTGCTTGATCAGTTCGCGCGCGATCAGGGGATCGGGCGCGGCGGCGACCACCTCCATGTCGGGGTGGCTATTGATGATTTCCGTCATCAGGCCGCGAACCAGGGCGGAATCATCAACACACAGGACACGAATCTTCTTCATTCTTTATGCTTTTAAAAAACGAACGCCAGCCGCTATGTCGTTACGTACACCGTCTGCCCTTGCAGGCGGAAGGATTTGGTCAAGTAGGTGAAGTTTTCCGAATGCCCGGCAAACAGCAGGCCGCCCGGCTTGAGCAAGGACGCGAAGCGTTCCAGAATCCGGGTTTGCGTGGCTTTGTCGAAATAGATCATGGTGTTGCGGCAGAAAATGACATCCAGCTTCTCGCCGATGGGCCAGTTGGGCGAGAGCAGGTTCAGGGTATCGAATTCGATCATGTCGCGCAGGACCGGCTTGACGCGCACCAGGCCCGTGCGCCGGCCCGTACCGCGCTGGAAGTATTTTCTAAGGTAGTCCTCGGGGATGGGGTTGGCCCTTTCCAGGGTGTACATCCCTTCCCTGGCTTTCTCGACCGCGTGGGTATCGATGTCCGTAGCCAGGATGGACACGCCGCTGTCCGGCGAAGGCAGCGATTCGCGCAGCGTCATGGCGATGGAATAAGGCTCTTCGCCGGTGGAACTGGCGCAGCACCAAATCGATAAGGGCTTCTTGCGCGCCTTGGCGAACTCGGCAAGTATCTTGAAGTGATGCTGCTCGCGAAAGAAAGCGGTGTGATTGATGGTGAAGGCATTGATGAACGCCTCCCATTGCTGCGACTGGCTGTTCAGCTCAAGATGGTCAAGGTATTCTCCGACGTCGGCCAGACCCAGGCTCTTGGCCCGCATGGCCAAGGTACGCTCGGCCATCTCCTGCTTGTGTCCACCCAGCACAATACCCGCGCGGGCGCGCAGCATGCGCGCCGCCCGTTCAAAATCGTTGCGCCCGACTTCGGGCAAGGCGGGCATGGTGAAGATGGACTGTGCTATGGATGACATAATCTAGGGGCTGGTTAGGGCTCCGGCAACTGGGATGGGGCTTAGCCGCCCCGGACGGGGCACAGCTTCGGGCTTGACGTGATGCAGCCGCGCGGCGGCCACCTCGATGACTTCGTTGGCATTGATCTTGAACACCGCCACCGCCTCGGCCAGCCGCGTGGCCTGATCCTGCAAGGAACCGGCCGCGGCCGCCGCCTCTTCCACCAGCGCCGCGTTCTGCTGCACCACGCTGTCCATCTGCGTCACCGCCTGGTTCACCTGCTCGATCCCGTCCGACTGCTCGTGCGAGGCCGAGGAGATCT
>JBARWC010000101.1:0-23718 GCA_049646585.1 Burkholderiaceae bacterium
CGGCGCATGGGCCGGCCTTCGCGCCGGGCGAAGCCGGTTTCACTGCGGGGATCACGCTCTTTGCGCGCGTCGCGGTCGCGGGGCGGGCGCCGCGGCTTATCGGTGTTGCTCATGAGGATTGTTCCGAGGATACGACGCCTTGCCGCGTCAGGACGAAGGAGCGGCTGGCGACGCCGCGCACATGCACACGCTGCATGGCGTCAAGCGACACGCGCCCTTCAGCCAGCCAGCGTACCACGTCCGCATACATGCGGTGCTCCACTTGCAGGACGCGGCCGGCCAGGTCGTCGGGCGTGTCGTCGGCCAGCACGGGGACGATGCCCTGAGAGATGATGGGGCCATGGTCCAGCACCGGGGTCACAAAATGGATGGTGCAGCCATGCCACTGCACGCCGGTCGCCAGGGCCTGCTGGTGCGTATGCAAGCCCGGAAAGGCCGGCAATAGGGAGGGATGGATGTTGATCAGACGGCCGTTGAAGCGTTCGACGAAGGCGGGGGTCAGCACGCGCATGAAGCCGGCCAGCAACACATAATGCGGCTGGTGGGCGTCGACCGCATCGGCCAGCGCGGCATCGAAGTCTTCGCGCGCGGCATAGTCCCGATGCGCCACGACCTGGGTGGGGATGCCCTGCCCGGCGGCCCATTCCAGTCCGCCGGCGTCGGCCTTGTTGGCGATGACGGCGCACACCCGCGCGGGCAGGGATAGTTCGCGCACGGTATTGACGATGGTCTGCATATTGGAACCGCGCCCCGAAATCAGGACGACAATGCGGCAGCCGGAAGGAAAAGAAGCATCCAAGACGATAATTCCAGAGTAAGGCAACACAAAATTGTAAACTCTCGGGTGTGAAAAATGCTCCCACCCTTTACCGCAGCCTTCCTCGCCACGACAGTCAGCGGCCCAGCGCCGTGACCATAGGCAATTTCGACGGCGTCCACCGCGGCCATCAGGCTATTTTGCAGCGGGTCCGCGAGCACGCCCGGGAACACGGGCTGGCCGCCACCGTCATGACCTTCGAGCCGCATCCGCGCGCCTATTTCGCGCGACGCGGCCAGCGGCCGGAACTCATACCCACGCAAATCAGCAGCCTGCGCGACAAAGTGACCGCCCTGGCGCGGCACCAGGTCGACCAGATCGTGCTGGAACGATTCAACCATGCGCTGGCGGACATGTCGGCCGAGGACTTCATCGAGCGCCTGCTGGTGCAAGGCCTGAATACGCGCTGGCTGCTGGTCGGCGAGGACTTCCGCTACGGCCACAAGCGCAGCGGCGATATCGAGCTGCTGCGTAGCGCCGGGCGACGCTACGGCTTCCAGGTGGAAACCATAGCGGATGTGGCCGACGAGCACGGCCACCGGATTTCCAGCTCCGAGCTGCGCACCGCCCTGGCCGTGGGCAATCTGGAGCGCGCCGAGCATCTGCTGGGCCAGGCCTATTCCATTAGCGGGCACGTCATACACGGCCAGAAGCTGGGCCGCAGCATAGGCTATCCCACCTTGAACCTGCGCGTACCGGCCCAGTGCGCCCTGAGGTCGGGCATATACGTCGTACGCGCCCACGGCCTGGGCCCGCAAGCCTTCAAGGGTGTGGCCAGCCTGGGCGTGCGGCCCACGATTTCGCACGGCGGACGCCTGATGCTGGAGACCCATCTGCTGGACTGCCGGGTGGACGCATACGGTAAACTCACGTGTATTGAGTTCCTCGAGTATCTGCGGGACGAAGAAAAATTCCCCGACCTTCCCACTATGATCGCCGCCATCGATAACGATGCGCAAAGCGCTCGCGACTATTTCGCCTTCCATGGACTATAGAAACACCTTAAATTTGCCCGACACTCCTTTTCCCATGCGCGGCGATCTGGCCAAGCGCGAGCCCGGCTGGGTAGCCGAGTGGGAAGAAAAAAAGGTTTACGCGGCCATACGCGCTGCCAGCAAAGGAAGGCCGAAATTCATACTGCATGACGGCCCGCCCTATGCCAACGGCGACATCCACATCGGCCACGCGGTCAACAAGGTGCTGAAGGACATCATCGTCAAGAGCCGCGCCATGGCCGGCTACGACGCCGTCTACGTGCCGGGCTGGGATTGCCACGGCATGCCCATCGAAATCCAGATCGAGAAAAAATACGGCAAGCACCTGCCGGTGGCCGAAGTGCAGGCCAAGGCGCGCGCCTATGCGCTGGAACAGATAGACCGCCAGCGCAAGGACTTCAAGCGGCTGGGCGTGCTGGGCGACTGGGAACACCCCTATCTGACCATGAACTTCAGCAACGAGGCCGACGAGCTGCGCGCCTTGGCGCGCATTCTCGACAAGGGCTATGTGTTTCGCGGACTGAAGCCGGTGAACTGGTGCTTCGACTGCGGCTCCGCCCTGGCCGAAGCCGAGGTCGAGTACGCCGACCGCAAGGATACGTCCATCCACGTGGCCTTCAAGTTCAACGACAAAGCCAAGCTGGCGCAAGCCTTCGGCCTGCCCCAGGTCGATGACGGCGCCATCGTCATCTGGACCACCACGCCCTGGACCATACCCTCCAACCAGGCGCTGAACGTACATCCGGACTTCGACTACGCCCTGGTCAAGCTGGACGAGGCGCGCAGCACCGGACCCATGCTGCTGCTGGCCAAAGACCGTGTCGAAACCTGCCTGGCCGAATGGAAGCTGTCCGGAAGCATCGTCGCCACCGCCAAGGGCGAAGCGCTGGCCGGGCTGGAATTCCGGCACCCCCTATACGAAGCCCACGAAGGCTACCGGCGCCTGTCGCCCATCTACCTGGGCGACTACGTGACACTGGACAGCGGCACGGGCGTGGTGCACTCCGCGCCCGCCTACGGCATCGAAGACTTTATTTCGTGCAAGGCCCACGGCCTGAAGGACGACCAGATCATCAGCCCCGTCATGGGCGACGGCCACTATGCCGAAAGCCTGCCGCTGTTCGGCGGCCAGATGATATGGAAAGCCAACCCCGTCATCGTCGAAGCCCTGAAGCTGGCCGGCAGCCTGCTGCACACGGAACCCTTGCTGCACAGCTATATGCACTGCTGGCGTCACAAGACCCCCATCATCTACCGCGCCACCAGCCAATGGTTTGCGGGCATGGACCGCCAGCCCAAATCCGGCCGGACGCTGCGCGAGACCGCGCTGGAAGGCATAGACAACACCGAGTTCTACCCGGCCTGGGGCCGCGCGCGCCTGCACGCCATGATCGCCAACCGGCCCGACTGGACCTTGTCGCGCCAGCGCCAATGGGGCGTACCCATGGCCTTCTTCGTCCACAAGGAAACGGGCGAGCTGCACCCGCGCACGGTCGAACTCATGGAGCAGATCGCACAACGCATCGAACAGCACGGCATCGAAGCCTGGCAATCGCTGGACCCGGCCGAATTGCTGGGCGACGAGGCCGCCCAATACGAAAAGAACCGCGACACGCTGGACGTCTGGTTCGATTCCGGCACCACGCACGCCACGGTGCTGGGCGGCCAGGATCACAGCGTCAAGGGTTCGCACGCCGACGACCTGGCCTGGCCCGCCGACCTGTACCTGGAAGGCTCGGACCAGCATCGCGGCTGGTTCCATTCTTCGCTGCTGACCGGCTGCATGCTGTATGGCCGGCCTCCCTACAAAGCCTTGCTGACGCACGGCTTCGTGGTCGACGGCCAGGGCCGCAAGATGAGCAAGTCGGTCGGCAACGTGATCGCGCCGCAAAAAGTGTCCGACTCCCTGGGCGCCGAAATCCTTCGTCTATGGACGGCGTCCACCGACTATTCGGGCGAGCTGTCGATCTCCGACGAAATCCTGAAACGCGTCGTCGAGGGCTACCGCCGCATACGCAATACGCTCAAGTTCCTGCTGGGCAATTTGCAGGACTTCGATGCGGCCGGCGATGCCGTGGCGCTTGACGACATGCTTGAAATCGACCGCTACGCGCTGGCCATGACCGCCGCCATGCAGGCCGAGGTGCTGGACAACTTCCAGCGCTACGAATTCCACCCCGCGGTGTCGCGCCTGCAGATATTCTGTTCCGAAGACCTGGGCGCCTTCTATCTGGACGTGCTCAAGGACCGCCTGTATACGGCGGGCCGGACCAGCACGGCGCGCCGCTCGGCCCAGACCGCCATCCACCACATCACGCATACCCTGCTCAAGCTGATGGCGCCCATACTGTCGTTTACGGCGGAAGAGGCCTGGAAAGACCTGCACACTGAAAGCGGCGACGTCCCCAGCATCTTCACCGGGCTTTTCCATGCCGTGCCGGAACTGGCGGACGCGGCCGATCTGCGTCAAAAATGGACCCGCCTGCGCGAAATCCGCGCCGAAGCCATGCGCAAGATCGAAGAGGTGCGCAGCACGGGCGAGATCGGCTCGTCGCTGGCGGCCGAGCTGGACGTATATGCCTCCGGCAGCGACCACGCGTTGCTGGCCAGCCTGGGCGACGACTTGCGCTTCGTGCTTATCGTGTCGCGCGCCACGCTGCACGAGGCCGAGGGCGAACTGCGTATACAAGTCGCGCCGACGCAGGAAGAAAAGTGCGAGCGCTGCTGGCACCACCGCCGCGATGTGGGCGCCGATCCCCAGCACCCCGGCCTTTGCGGGCGCTGCGTGGACAATCTGTTCGGCCTGGGCGAGCTGCGCAAGCATGCCTAGCGCAAGCAGCGGCCTTCCCGACCAGCCGCGCCCCAAGGCCTCGCGCTTTTGGGCGTGGATCCTGGGCGCGCTGGCCATCGTCGTTCTGGACCAGATCACCAAGGTCTATTTCGATAGCCATCTGAACTACGGCGAGCGCTGGAACCTGCTGCCCTTCTTCGACTTCACGCTGCTGTACAACCCCGGCGCCGCGTTCAGCTTCCTGGCCGACGGACAAGGCTGGCAGCGCTGGCTGTTCACGGCCATCGCCCTGGTCGCCACGGGGCTCATCATCCATATGCTGCGGCGCCATCCCGAACAGCCCCTGTTTTGCGCATCGCTGATGTGCATATTGGGCGGCGCCATAGGCAATGTGATAGACCGCATCCAGCACGGCCACGTGATTGATTTTTTGCTGTTTTATTGGGATAGTTGGTATTTTCCTGCGTTCAATCTGGCGGACGTGTCCATCACTTGCGGGGCCGTCTTGCTGATATACGACGAATTGCGCCGCATGCGCCGGGAAAAGAAATCGTCCCGGAACTCGGCCTGAACTTTCCTTACGCCCAATGGCGCACGCCCATGCTTGAACTTGCCGACAAACGTATTGTGCTGGGCCTGACCGGCGGCATCGCCTGCTACAAGGTGGCCGAATTCCTGCGCCGCGCGCAAGACCAGGGCGCGACCTTCGACGTGGTCATGACGGAAGCCGCCACGCACTTCATCGGCCCCACCACCCTGCAGGCCTTGTCCGGGCGGCCGGTATTCCTGGACGCCTGGGACGCCCGTGTACCCAACAGCATGGCGCACATCAACCTGACGCGGGGCGCCGATGCCGTCGTCATCGCGCCGGCCAGCACCGACTTCATCGCCAAGCTGGCGCACGGGCTGGCCGACGACCTGCTGTCCACGCTATGCGTGGCCAAGGGCAATTGCCCGCTGCTGGTCGCGCCGGCCATGAACCGCGAGATGTGGCTGCACCCGGCCACGCAGCGCAATGTGGCGCAGATCAAGGCGGACGGCGCTGTCATCCTGGGCCCCGCCGAAGGCAACCAGGCTTGCGGCGAAATCGGCAGCGGCCGGATGCTGGAACCGCAGGAGCTGCTGGCCGAACTGATCGCCTTCTTCCAGCCCAAGCCTTTGCGAGGGAAACGGGTACTGATCACCGCCGGCCCCACTTCGGAAAAAATCGATCCGGTCCGGGTCATCACCAACCGTTCGTCGGGCAAGATGGGCTACGCCATCGCCCAGGCGGCCCGCGAAGCCGGCGCCCAGGTCGTGCTGGTGTCCGGCCCCACGGCCCTGCCCGCGCCCTACCAGGTGACCCGCGTGGATGTCGAAAGCGCGGCGCAGATGCACGCGGCCGTGATGAGCGAGGCCCGCAGCGCCGACGTGTTCATTTCGGTGGCCGCCGTGGCCGACTGGCGGGTGGCGAACGCCAGCGACAGCAAGCTGAAGAAGCAGGCGGACGGCAAGGCGCCGGAGCTGCAATTCGAGGCGAATCCGGACATCCTGGCCGAAGTGGCCCGCATGCCCTCCGGCCCGTATTGCGTGGGCTTCGCGGCCGAGACCGAGAACCTGCTGGAATACGCGGAAGCCAAGCGCAAACGCAAGGGTGTGCCTTTGCTGGCCGGCAATCTGGCGCAGAAAGCCATGAATGCGGACGAGACCGAGTTGGTCCTATTCGACGATGCGGGGCACACGACGCTGCCGGTGCTGGGCAAGCTGGCGGCGGCACGCAAGCTGATCGCGGCGATTGCCGGCAAGCTGCCGGGCAGGGTCGCCCCCTGAGGCAAGGTACGGCGGCCACGTCCAGTGTTGAAAGCGTAGCCTCCGTCTTCTTGCGGCCCGTTTCAGAACTTGAATTCTGCTATTTTCCACACTCCCTGCACATACAATATGTGCATCGTAAATATCGGCTTTCGACAAAAATCATGAGAAAAATTGCACTGAAAATTCTGGACCCGCGCATGAATGATTATCTGCCGGCCTATGCGACCAGCGGGTCGGCGGGGCTGGATTTGCGGGCCTGCATCGATGCGCCGCTGGCCTTGCCGCCGGGTGCAACGGAGTTGGTGCCGACGGGGCTGTCGATACATATCGCCGATCCGGCTTATGCGGCGATGATTTTGCCGCGCTCGGGGTTGGGTCATAAGCACGGGATTGTGCTGGGGAATCTGGTGGGTTTGATCGATTCGGATTACCAGGGCCCTTTGATGGTGTCGGTATGGAATCGCGGCCAGCAGGACTTTACGCTGCAGCCGATGGATAGGCTGGCGCAGTTGGTGGTGGTGCCGGTGCAGCAAGTGGAGTTCGAGATCGTCGACGAGTTCGAGGACAGTGCGCGTGGTGTTGGTGGTTTTGGCAGCACTGGGCGGGGCTGATGACGGCGTAGCTTCGTAGGAAAGCCTGTTTAGCAAACAGGCTTTTTTCATCGCAGTAAGCGTTGCATTCAACCTTTCTGGTTCGATTTTTCAGGTGGTTTTTTCTATCAACGTCCTTGTCGGATTTCGTTCCTTTGAGCGCTGCGACTAACTGCGTTAGTTGATCCGGTATTTTTCGGTACCTCGTTAGACTCGCCTTATTCGTCTGGTTTCTACTGCCGCCGTGGTGGGCTGGCCTGGGCCGGGCTACGCCTCGCCGCGATCCCGGCGTTCCGCCGGGATTTCCCGCGTAGGCGGGCCGGATTCGGGGTCGGGCGCGAACTCGCAAAAATAAGCCCCCCGGGCTTATTTTGTGCTCAGACATGCGCGCCCTCTTACGCCCCCGATCCAGCCCGCCCACGCGGCGCGCTCAAACTCCGCCCAGCCCAGGCCAGCCCACCACGGCTCTTGACGTATCAGATCGGGCGAAGCTTCGGCGAGACACCTGTCACTAACCGAAGGATGGCGGTCTGGTGAATATCCATAATCAGTGCGTCTACCTCGAGACCAGTTGAAACGCCTGATCAAGAAATCGGCTAGACGAATAACACTGGCTCTGGGCAAAGGCGCGCTGGCGTAGGCCCATCGGCCCCCGTAAGACATATGAACATTGCTACTGTGCTGCAGGGGTATGCCGGCCCCCTTGCCTGCAAACATGGTCGCCAATTAAGCACGACGCGCCTCCGCCACCAGCGGATCATTCAGCAAAATATCGGAAAACTGCCGAACCAAATTCTGCTGATCTCCAGCTTCCACACGCCGCACCAAATGCAAAGTCCTTTCAGCCCACGGGTCTGTTATAGGCAACGCAATCAACCGCCCTTGCATCGTCGCCTTCCCCGCAATACTGGCAGGCACAATCGCAACACCCACGCCGGCCTCGATCATATAAAGCGATGCATCGAAATTATGGACATGCACCCGCACCCTCATCGTCTTTCCCGCCAAACGCGCCTGATTGGACAAGAACAAAAAATTACTGCTCGCACGCTGCACGGACACAAGATCGTGATCCAGGATCTCCTCAAATGAAACCCGGGGCGCGCTTGCCAAAGGATGGCTGGGCGGTACCACACAGACCAGCCGATCATGCGCATACAGCAGGCGCTCCAGGCTGGGCAGCGGCTCCAGATCGGCGCCTATCCCGATGTCAGCCACTCCCTCTTCGATTGCACTGCTGATCTTCAAACTTTCATGTTCTTTAAGATCGACATTGATACCCGTATTGCCGGTCAAGAACCTCGCCAGGCTGGGTATCAGAAAACCATTCAATGAACTGCTATTGGCCAGCACCCTGATCGACCCGCGTAAATTGCTGGAATAATCGCTAAGCTCCGTATGCATCGCCTCGACCCCCGCCAGCAGCTTCTTGGCATGCCGCGCCAACACTTCTCCCGCCGGCGTCGGCGTCATCCCCTTCGAGGTTCGCACGAACAGCTCACCACCCACCGTGTACTCAAGATTCTTCAGCCGATAGCTAGCCGACGAAGCCGTCATATGCGTGGCGGCTGCGCCAGCCGAAAGGTTCTGCGCCTGGACAATGGCAAGAAAAAGCTTCAGGTCTTTTAGGTCGTAGTGCAATATCGAGTTCCATGGATTGTTACGCAAGCAACTTGAACAATCATAAGACTTTTTCCAGAGCGCATACGAAATCGCGGCACACACAAAAAGCCCCCGAATCCTTTATCAAGGAATCAGGGGCATAGACCCGCAAGGCTAGCTTATTGACCGGGCTTCTGCTTGGCCTTGATGAACTCGCCCATGTACTTTTGCGGCTCACCGGTATTGAACGCCTGTGCAAACTCGCGCACGCCGTTCAAGATCGATGTTTCCAGCGGCTCGTTTTCCCATTCGCGCAATAGCCGCTTCTGTTGAGCCAAGGCCGCGGGTCCCAGCTCCGTCATCATGCGAGCGACGCGAGTGACCTCCGCATCCAGTTCAGCCAAGGGCACGACACTGTCAAACAGCCCCCAGCTCAACGCCTTGTCGGCCTCTACAATCTCGCCGGTCAGCAGCATCCAATTGGAACGCGCCGTGCCGATCAGTCTGGGAAGCAGCGCTGCCTGGATGATGGACGGAATGCCCACCTTGACCTCGGGCATGCCCATCTTGGCCGCATTGGCTCCTATGCGAAAGTCGCAAGCCAATGCAAACTCCATGCCGCCTCCCAAACACCAGCCTGGAATGCGAGCAATCACCGGCTTGGGCAGAAAACGCAGCGCATCGGAAAGCTTGCGCAGGCCGTCTATGAAAGCCTCGGCCCGCTGCATGTCGAAGTCCGCCATTTCCTTGATGTCGGCACCCGCGATGAAGGCGCGATCGCCCTCGCCGCGAACAACCAGCACGCGGATATCGTCGCGTCCGGCTATATGAGCCACCGCGTCGGTCAATGCGCGTATGACCGGCGTGCCCAGGATATTCAGCTTCCCGGCATTCTGGATGCGTAGCGTTCCAATACCGCTGCCATCCACTGATAGATCGGCGTACTCAGCCCAAAGATGTGCGCTCATCATTTACCTCAAAGCTTCTTGAAACCGATGGCTTGCACGACGCCTTGCCACCTTTTGTTGGAATCCTCGATGATCTTCTTGAACCCCTCGGGCGAGGTATGGTCCGGAACAGCGCCCTGCTTCTCGATCAAATCCACCACCTTGGGATCGGCCAGCACTTCACCAACCGCCTTGTTCAAGGTGTTGAGCACATCGGCGGGAATATTGGCCGGCGCCGCTATGCCGAACCACGACGGCGTATTCAGTTGCGGATAGCCGACTTCCGCATAGGTGGGCACATCCGGCAAGCTCTTTACACGGGCGGGTGCCGCTACAGCCAATGGGCGGAATGCGCCGGCCTGTATCTGCCCCGCCGAGGACGGCAGATTGTCGAAAACAACATTGATCTGATCGCTCAGCAACGCGGTCAGCGCAGGGCCCAAGCCGTTGTAGGGCACATGAAGCATCTCGGTATCCGTCACGCTCAGGAAGCGTTCGCCGAACAAATGGCTATAGCCTCCCAGCCCCGACGAACCGAAAGACAGCTTGCCCGGATTCGCCTTCAAAACGTCGAGCAGTTGCTGAAAGGTCTTGATGTCGGATTTTGCATTGACGTCCAGCACGCCCAGCACATTGGCCAGATTGCTGATGGGAGTGAAGTCCTTGACCGGATCGTACTGCGGCTTGCTTTGCACGCTGGGATTCACGGCATGCGAGCTTTCGACAGCCATGACCAGGGTGTAGCCGTCAGGCTTTTGACGTGCGGCGTAAGCGCTGCCTACCGCGCCGCCGGCTCCCGGCTTGTTCACCACCACGACGGACTGCCCCAGGACGTCGCCAAGCTTCGTCGCCACGATGCGGGCAATCAAGTCCGTGGTGCCGCCCGGCGCGTAGGGAACAATGAACTCAACGGTACGATCGGGATAGGCCGCGGACGCGAGGGTCGACAAAGAAAACAAGCATGCCGCCACACCGGCTTTAATGGGTTTACGCATTTTTTTATCTCTCAAATGTTTGTATTCAGGCACCCAAGCACCGACTCGGTATGCTCGCCCAGCAAAGGCGGAGCGGCAGGGGTCGTGCCATCCTCTCGGTTTCCGGCCAACATGGGGTTTTTGACCAGCTTGATTTCACCCAGCTTGGGATGAGTGGTTTTCTGCAGCATCCCGCGGTGCACGACCTGCTCGTCCTGAAAAACCTCTTCAAGCGAATTGACCGAGCCCCAGGATATGCCCAGCGTATCGAGCGCATCGGTCCAGTGACGACGCGGCTGGGTTGACAGCACCTCACTCAAGATGCCGCGCAATACCGATAGGTTTTTGATTCGAGCACTGTTCGTCTTGAAGCGCTCATCCTGCGCCAGCTCCGGCCGCTTGCAAAAATCGCAGAAGCGCTCGAACTGCGTGTCGTTGCCTATCGCCAGAATGAAAAACCCATCGCTGGCGCGAAAGACCTCGTAAGGCGCTAAATTGGGATGGGCATTGCCCGTACGCCGCGGGCTCGCGCCCGACACCAGAAAATTCGCCGCCTGATTGGCATTCATGGCGACAGCCACATCAAGTAGCGCCAAGTCCAGCCAGACACCCTGCCCCGTTTGCGTACGCTGCAGCAAAGCCGCCAAAACGGCCGAGGTCGCATACATGCCGGTAGTGATGTCCACCACGGCGACGCCGGTACGCAAAGGCCCGGCTCCCGGCTCGCCATCTGCCGGGCCGGTGTAGCTCATCAGGCCGCCCAGGCCCTGGAAAATATAGTCGTAGCCCGGACGCTTCGCCTTGGGCCCGGTTTGCCCGTAACCTGTAATGGAGGCATAGACCAGGCGTGGATTCACAGCTTTGACGCTATCGTAATCCAGCCCGTACTTCTTCAGCGTGCCGACACGATAGTTCTCCACCAATACGTCGGCTTCGCGTATGAGCGCCAACAGCCGCTGCCTGTCGGCCTCCTGGGTGAAGTCCAGCGCAACCGACTTCTTGCCCCGATTGCAGCAGGTGAAATAAGCAGACAAAGTGCCGCCATCCGCCGACTCAAGATAAGGAGGCCCCCAGCCGCGCGTGTCGTCACCGCTGCCGGGCTTTTCAATCTTGATGACTTCCGCACCAAGATCGGCAAGATTCTGCGTGCACCACGGGCCGGCAAGTATGCGCGATAGATCCACAACTTTTACGCCCTTCAATGCCGAACCCAACATATGCCCGCCTTAGTCGAAATGATGCGTCAAAGTCTAAGGCGGAAGCCTACGTGTATCCAGTTGAAGTTTTTGATGGCGGCGTTCGAAATTATTCAAGACGCACACGTTCAGAAATCGCAAACAGCAGCCCCCACTGCAAGGGCGTGCTGGCGGGGGCTGGGGCCGGCGAATTCGGGAGCGTCGCGTTTCCGGCTGCTGGCGGGGATGCAAGGCCGTGACTGCTTGAGCGCGACGTTTTCGGGCAGCCGGGGGCTGCCCGATGCGCGAGTTTCACGGCCGCCCCGCCGGCAGCCGGAAACGCGAGTAGTCCCGGAACGGGACCGCGGACGGTGAGCCGGATCCGGCCCCCGCCAGCACACCCGTTTCAAGGACCAGCAAAACGCCCAAACAAAAAAACAGGGCGCCGAATGGCGCCCCGCTTCCCATCAACCAACCAGCATTAACGCTTGGCAGGCACGTCGCGTACTTGCGAACCCGAGTACAACTGGCGCGGACGGCCGATCTTGTAATCGGGATCGGACAGCATCTCGTTCCACTGCGCAATCCAGCCCACCGTGCGAGCCAGAGCGAAGATCGCCGTGAACAGCGAAGTCGGAATGCCGATGGCCCGTTGCACAATGCCCGAATAGAAGTCCACGTTCGGGTACAGCTTGCGGTCCACAAAGTAAGGATCTTCCAGCGCAATGCGCTCCAGCTCCATCGCCAGCTTGAACAAAGGATCGTTTTCCAGACCCAGCGAAGCCAACACTTCCTTGCAGGTTTCCTGCATCAGCTTCGCGCGCGGATCGTAGTTCTTGTAGACACGGTGACCGAAGCCCATCAAGCGCACGCCCGAATTCTTGTCCTTCACCTTTTCCATGAACTCGCCGACCTTGGCCACGCCGCCATTGGCCTGCAGATCTTCCAGCATCTGCAGGCAAGCCTCGTTGGCGCCGCCGTGCGCGGGACCCCACAAGCATGCCACCCCGGCGGCAATCGCCGCGAACGGGTTCGTGCCCGACGAACCGCAAAGACGAACCGTCGACGTCGACGCGTTCTGCTCGTGATCCGCATGCAAAAGGAAAATGCGGTCCAGCGCGCGCTCGACCACCTCGTTGACCTTGTATTCCTCGCAAGGCGTGGCGAACATCATGCGCAGGAAATTGCCCGTGTAGGACAGATCGTTCTGCGGATAGATGAAAGGCTGGCCTTGCGAATGCTTGTAGGCCATCGCCACCAGGGTCGGCATCTTCGCGATCAGGCGGATGGCCGACACATGGCGATGATGCGGATTCGTGATGTCGGTGGAGTCGTGGTAGAAGGCGGAAAGCGCGCCCACCAGGCCCGTCAGCACGGCCATGGGATGCGCGTCGCGGCGGAAGCCCTGCAGGAAAATCCGCAGCTGCTCGTGCACCATCGTATGGTGCGTCACCAGCGAATCGAACTCCGACTTCTGCTTGCCGTCGGGCAGATCGCCGTTCAGGATCAGGTAGCAAATATCCAGAAAATCGCAGTTCTTGGCGAGCTGCTCGATGGGGAAGCCGCGATACAGCAGCTGGCCCTTGTCGCCATCGATGTAAGTGATGCTCGACTCGCAAGACGCCGTCGACAAAAAGCCCGGGTCATACGTGAACATGCCGCTCTGGCCGTACAGTTTGCGAATATCAATGACATCGGGGCCGATAGTGCCCTGATAAACAGGAAACTCGATTGGCTTGCTGCCATCGGAGAACGATAGCGTAGCCTTCTTGTCTGACAATTGCATCACAATTTTCCTTAAAAATTACAGCTCTTGCATTTGCGCGACCAGCCTGTGAATATCGGGCGTATCGTATACGCCCGCAAGCGGCGTTCTGGCCAGCAATACGTCAAGCAATTCGTTATCACCCATCTCGAACAGCAAGGTCAGGGCGGAAACATCGGTGTCGGTTAAATCGGCTTCGTGGTGATCTAAAAATCGAGTGATGATCAGGTCATTTTCCAGCAGACCACGGCGCGCCCGCCATCGCAGGCGGGCACGGTCCAGTTCTGACAACTTTCTCATCGTTGACACATAACCTATATGGTGCGGCGAACCAGAAGTTCCTTGATCTTGCCGATCGCATGCGACGGGTTCAATCCCTTGGGACAGACATCGGCGCAATTCATGATGGTATGGCAACGGAACAGGCGGTACGGGTCTTCCAGGTTGTCCAGGCGCTCGGCGGTCGCTTCGTCGCGGCTGTCGACGATGAAGCGGTAGGCTTGCAGCAAGCCGGCCGGGCCCACGAACTTGTCGGGGTTCCACCAGAACGACGGGCAGGACGTGGAGCAGCAGGCGCAAAGGATGCACTCGTACAGGCCGTTGAGCTCTTCGCGTGCCTCGGGGCTTTGCAGACGCTCTTTCTCGGGCGGCGGCTGGTCGTTGATCAGGAAGGGCTTGATCGAGTGATACTGGTTGTAGAAGTGCGTCATGTCGACGACCAGGTCGCGCACGACGGGCAGGCCGGGCAAAGGCTTGAGCACGATGGGCTCTTTGAGCTCCAGCAGGTTGGTCGTGCAGGCCAGGCCGTTCTTGCCATTGATGTTCATGGCGTCGGAACCGCACACGCCTTCGCGGCAGGAACGGCGCAGGGCCAGGCTGTCGTCGACGTCGTTCTTGATGCGCAGAATGGCATCAAGCAGCATCTTGTCGCTGGGCTGCAGCTCGACCTCGAGCTTCTGCATGTAGGGGCGCTCGTCCTTGTCCGGATCGTAGCGGTAGATTTCAAATTTGACGATACGTTTTTGGCTCATTTCGATATCCTGCTTAGAAGGTCCGCGCTTTGGGCGGGAAGCTCTCTACGGTAAGCGGCTTCATGGTCACCGGCTTGTACTCGAGACGGCTGCCTTCGGAGAACCACAATGTATGACGCAGCCAGTTTTCATCGTCGCGCTCGGGGTGGTCGCTAAGCGCGTGCGCGCCGCGGCTCTCGGTGCGATTGGCGGCGGACTTGGTCGTTGCGCGGGCCACTTCTATCATGTTGGCCACTTCCAGCGCCTCGATGCGGGCCGTGTTGAAGACCTTGGACTTGTCCTGGAAGTAGATGTTGTCCACTTGCTGGGCGATGCCCTCGATGGACTCCACGCCCTTTTGCAGCAGGTCCAGCGTGCGGAACACGCCGCAGTGGTGCTGCATGGAAACGCGCATGGCGTTGGCCACGTCCTGGACCTTTTCGCCCGAGGTGCGCGATTCGATCTTGTTGACGCGATCCAGCGATTTCTCGATGGCCGATTCGGGGACGACTTGGTGGGCGTGCTGGCGCTCGGGGTGCGACTGGACGATGTGATTGCCGGCCGAACGGCCGAACACGATCAGGTCCAGCAGCGAGTTGGTGCCCAGGCGGTTGGCGCCGTGCACCGAGGTGGCCGCGCATTCGCCGATGGCGTACAGGCCGTTTACGGGCTTGGTTTCGCCGTTGGCGACGGTCACGACCTGACCATGGATGTTGGTGGGAATACCGCCCATCTGGTAGTGGATGGTGGGCACGACCGGAATGGGATCCTTGATGGGATCGACGTTCGCGAACTTGATGGCGATTTCACGGATGGAGGGCAGGCGCTTCTGAATGGTTTCGGCACCCAGGTGATCCAGCTTGAGCACCACGTAGCTGCCGTCGCCGCAGCCGCGGCCTTCTTTGATTTCCTGGTCCATGGAGCGCGAAACGAAGTCGCGCGGGGCCAGGTCCTTGAGCGTGGGCGCGTAACGCTCCATGAAGCGCTCGCCGTCTTTATTCAGCAGGATGCCGCCCGCGCCGCGCACGCCTTCGGTGATCAGCACGCCCGCGCCGGCCACGCCGGTGGGGTGGAACTGCCAGAACTCCAGGTCTTGCAGCGGCAGGCCGGCGCGGGCGGCCATGCCCAGGCCGTCGCCGGTGTTGATGAAGGCGTTGGTGGACGCGGCCCAGATGCGGCCGGCTCCGCCGGTGGCCAGCACGGTTTGCTTGGCTTCCAGCACGTAGATGTCGCCGGTTTCCATTTCAAGCGCCGTCACGCCCAGTATGTCGCCGGCGTCGTTGCGCAGCAGGTCCAGGGCCATCCATTCGACGAAGAACTGGGTGCGCGCGGCGACGTTACGCTGGTACAGCGTATGCAGCATGGCGTGACCGGTGCGGTCGGCGGCGGCACAGGCGCGCTGCACGGGCTTCTCACCGAAATTGGCGGTGTGCCCGCCGAAGGGGCGCTGGTAGATGGTGCCGTCGGCGTTGCGGTCGAAGGGCATGCCGAAGTGCTCGAGCTCGTAGACGGCATTGGGCGCTTCGCGGCACATGAATTCGATGGCGTCCTGGTCGCCGAGCCAGTCGGAACCCTTGACGGTGTCGTACATGTGCCAGTACCAATGGTCTTCGCTCATGTTGCCCAGCGAGGCGCTGACGCCCCCTTGGGCCGCCACGGTGTGCGAGCGGGTGGGGAACACTTTGGACAGGACGGCGACCGACAAGCCGGCTTGGGCCAGTTGCAGGGAGCAACGCATGCCGGCCCCGCCGGCGCCTACGACCACCACATCAAACTGGCGGCGCGGTAAGGAAGTTTTGACAGCAGCCACGGCTTATAAGCTCCAAAGAATTTTTGCAAAAAAGACGACGGCACCGACCAGCCATAGAATGGTCAGCACTTGCAGGAACAAGCGCAGGCCGGCCGAGCGGACGTAGTCCATCCAGATGTCGCGTACACCGATCCAGGCATGCCAGGCGATCGACAGGAAGGCCAAAGTGGCCAGCAACTGTCCCGCGGGGATGCCGAAGCAGGTGAAGGTGAAAAGGTGGCGCCAGCTTTCGAAGTTCAGATCGGGAGTGAACAGCACCCCCAGAAAGAGCACGATGGTATAGACCGCCATGATGACGGCGGTAACGCGCTGGGCGATGAAATCGATGGTGCCGTAATGGGCGCCGACGACCAGGCGCTTGGTACCGAGTAGTTCTTGTGCCATTACCACACCCCAAACAGTTTAAGACCGAAAACCAGGGTCAGCCCCAGGCTGACGCCGAACACCACGCCCGCCGTCTTCTGGGCGGTGTACTTGTCGTTGCCGATATGCAGGTCCAGGACCAGATAGCGTATGCCGGCGCAGAAGTGGTGCAGGAAACCCCAGATAAGGACCAGCAGCACCAGCTTGCACAACGGATTGGAGGCCCAGGCCTGTATGCTCGCGTAGCTTTCCGCCGAGGTCACGCTGAGCGCGAACAGGGGCAGGATGATGATCGGGATACAGAGGAACAATAAAGCGCCGCTGACGCGATGCAAGATTGAGGATTTCCCTGCCAGGGGCAGGCGGTAGCTTAGAATCTGCGGAACGCTTAGATTGCGAAACTGCGGACGCGGCTTTGAAGCTGAATCGGACATGATGGCCTCGAGTTAAACAAAATCAAAATAAATTTATTGCAAAGCGCTACAGGCATTTTCGCCGATTTAAGATGGATGTATCAAATCGGCGAAAAACCGCAGCTAATTCAAACTGTTCCGATAGTGGAACCGCTCTGTCAGGTACAGGCCCCTGCGCACCTCCATGGGGCGATCTCCGTAGGTATATGACACGCGCTCCACTTGCAGCAGGGCACTGCCCGGTTCGACCCGCAGCAGTTGCGCCTGGTCCGCGCCGGCCGAGACGGCCTTGATTTTTTCATCGGCCCGCACCATGCTGACGCCGAACTCGGATTCGAACAAGGCATACAGCGGGCCACGATAGCGGGCCAGCGACTCGGCCGTCAGGCCGCGAAACACGGCCCCCGGCAACCAGATGTCGTCCAGTATGGTGGGAGCCTGATCGAAGGAAAGCAGACGGCGCATATTGATTACGGTTTCACCGCTGCGCAATTCGAGCAGCGTGGAAATATCGGCCGGCGCCTTGACCCGCCGGCAATCCAGGATTTGGCTTCCGGATACGGCTTGCTTGTCGTCGTCGGGCGTCAGGCGCAGGAACCGGAAGCGAACCTTGGCCTCGTGGTGCGTTGCCACGAATGTACCCTTGCCCTGGCGGCGAAGCAACAGGTTTTCGGACGCGAGTTCGTCTATGGCCTTGCGCACCGTGCCCTGGCTGACCTGGAAGCGCGCCGCCAGTTCGAGTTCGCTGGGAATGGCTTCGCCCGGTTTCCATTCGCCACGGTCCAGGCTTTGCAGCAACAGGCCCTTGATTTGCTGGTACAGCGGGCTGAACGCCGCGCTGCTGGCGGAGCGATCAGGCGCGTTACCGCGATCGGTTAGGGGCGAATCAGCCATGACGAATGGGATGGATACCGTGACAGGTGGGAGGGTTGGGGTTGGACGGAATAGGAAGGAATTTCCAGTGCTCGCCATTTTCGCATGCTTGACGCATTCTGTCTAACACTCTTCTGTCTTATATAAGATATAAGACATTTGACCAAACGCGGAAAATTCGCTACTCTGTTGGGCAGTGTCCGCGCGCGTGCGCGGCCCCGTCGCGCCCAGGGCGCGCGGCCCGCACCCGGCACCGCTTTCCCCGCCCTTCCAGGGTTTAAAGAAAGCCGTCAAAAGAATTACACTGTCCGTTGTCTCTTCTTACTCATCCATTACCATCTACCGGGAGATTGTTCATGTCCAAACCCGCCATGCGTGTCGCCGTCACCGGCGCAGCCGGCCAAATCGGCTACGCCCTGCTGTTCCGCATCGCCTCCGGCGAAATGCTCGGCAAAGACCAGCCGGTCATCCTGCAACTGCTGGAAATCCCAGACGAAAAGGCCCAGAAGGCGCTGAAGGGCGTCATGATGGAACTGGACGATTGCGCCTTCCCGCTGCTGGCCGGCATGAGCGCGCACAGCGATGCCCGCGAAGCCTTCAAGGACGTCGACGTCGCCCTGCTGGTTGGCGCCCGCCCGCGCGGCCCCGGCATGGAACGCAAAGACTTGCTGCAAGTCAATGCCCAGATCTTCACGGCTCAAGGCAAAGCGCTTAACGACGTAGCCAGCCGCAACGTCAAGGTCCTGGTCGTCGGCAACCCCGCCAACACCAACGCCTACATTGCCATGAAGTCGGCGCCCGACCTGCCCGCCAAGAATTTCACCGCCATGCTGCGCCTGGATCACAACCGCGCCCTGTCGCAGTTGTCCGCCAAGTCGGGCAAACCCGTCGCCGACATCGAAAAACTGATCGTCTGGGGCAACCACTCGCCCACCATGTATCCCGACACGCGTTTTGCCACCGTCGGCGGTAAAAGCCTGGATACCCTGATCAACGACCAGGCCTGGAACCGCGACACCTTCATTCCCACCGTGGGCAAGCGCGGCGCGGCCATCATCGAAGCGCGCGGCCTGTCGTCCGCCGCCTCGGCCGCCAATGCCGCCATCGACCACGTGCACGACTGGGTGCTGGGCTCCAACGGCAAATGGGTCACCATGGGCGTCCCCTCCGACGGTTCCTACGGTATCCCCGAAGGCATCATCTACGGCGTGCCCGTCACCACGGCCAATGGCGAATACACCCGCGTCGAAGGGCTGGAAATCGACGCCTTCTCGCGCGAGCGCATGGACTTCACCCTGAAGGAACTGCTCGAAGAACGCGAAGGCGTGCAAGACCTGCTGAAGTAAGCAACCTTGCGGCGGCAGCCGACGACACGCTCGTCGGCGCCCTGAACAAGCCCGCGCCACGTTGAAACGCAAGCCCGGAGCCGGCAATAAAAGCTCCGGGCTTGTTTTTCATGGCGCTTTTTTTATTCTTCCAGACCCACGCTTTTCAGCTTGCGCCAGAGCGTGCTGCGGCTGATGCCCAGCTTTGCCGCCGCCAGGCCACGGTTGCCCGCGCACTGCTCCAGCGCGGCGCGTATACGTTCGCGCTCGATGGATAGCCGGCTGGCGGGCAGCGTGTCCGCGACAATATCGGCTCCGTCCACGAAAAGCTCGGGCGCAATCTCCCTCAAGGCTTCCCGCGCAATGCCCTCCACATTCCGCGGCCCGCGAAACACCATGGTCCGCTCGATAAGGTTCTCCAGCTCGCGGATATTGCCTGGCCAGCGATAGCCCCGCGACGCCTCCACGATCGCACGGATCAAACCCTCATCGGCGAGCGCCCTGTTGTTCAGGCGCAGGGCGATTTTCTCGGCCAGATGCCGGGCCAGCAAGGGCAGATCACCCTCACGTTCTCTAAGCGGCGGCAAATGCACCAGGAGGATATTCAACCTGTAGTACAGGTCCTGGCGAAACTCGCCCTCGCGAACCCGCTCCCCCAAGTCCCGATGGGTGGCCGCAATGACACGCAGGTCGACCGGCGTGGGCTCCGTCGCGCCGATGCGCAGCACCTCTTTTTCTTGAAGCACCCGCAACAGGCGCGTCTGCAGCGATAGCGGCATTTCTCCGATCTCGTCAAGAAAGATCGTTCCGGTATGGGCCGCCTCGAACAATCCCACTTTGCCCCCTCGGCTGGAACCCGTAAAGGCGCCCTCCACATAACCGAAGAGTTCGCTTTCCAGCAGGGTATCGGGAAAAGCGGCGCAGTTGATGGCCACGAAAGGCTGCGCCTGGCGCGGGCTGGCGTTGTGTATGCCCTGGGCCAGCAGTTCTTTTCCGGTGCCGCTTTCACCTACGATAAGCACCGTGGCGCTGCTTTGCGCGCAGGTCAGGGCGCGATCCCGGACCTGCTGCAAGGCCCGGCTCTCGCCAATAAGATTGGCCAGCCCGTATTTGGCATTGCGCGCCACAGGCTGACTTCGAGAGCGCAAGCTGCGGTCCAGCCGTTGGATGGCTATGGGATCCTGGCAGACAAGAACCGCGCCCGTATGCCTGCCCTGCTCCATAATGGCCATGCGCGTCACCACGACGGTCTTGCCATTCACTTGCTGGACCTGCTCCAGCTCAGCCTCTCCGGTGCGCAAGGTATTGGCCAGGCTCAATTCGCTTTGCAGCGTGCTCAGGCGCCGCCCCAGGGCGCGCTCCGCCGGCACACCGATAAAGGCTTCCATGGAAGGGTTGAGGATTTCAATGCGCTCGTCCAGATCGACGGCGACCACGCCGTCCTTCAACTGCCCGAGTATGGTGTTGAGCTTTTCACGCCGGGCGACTTCCAGCCGGGCGACGCGGGCCACTTCGATGGCATCTTCCATCGCCTCGCGCACAGCGCCCTGCGAATACAGCAAAATGCCCTCCACGCCATAGGATCGCGCCAGGTCCACCACAAGACCCGGCGCAATGATGGACTCGACGCCCATAGCCACCAGTTCCTGCACGCAAGCCTCGGCCTCTTCCTCGGTGGAGTAGGCCCGCAGTTCCACCCGCAGCGAAAAGCGCTCGTTGAACTGCGCCAACTCGGCGGGAATGCTTCCGTAAGCGACCAACGCAATACGGCGCGACTTGCCCGACGCCCGGGCCAGGCCGCGCATGACATCAAAGCCACCGGGCTTGACCATCACGACCGGAATATCCAGATGCTCTCGCAGAAAACCGCCGTTGGATCCCGCCGACACGACAGCATCGACGCCGCCCGATTGACGCATCGCCGCAATGCGTTCGACCGCCTGCGAATAAGCCTTGTCCAGTATGATGATTTCCGCCAAAGGGCTATAGACGGGTGCCAGCTCTTCCAGAAGAGCGCGCAATCCGTGAAACCCTACGGCGACAATGCGTAGCCGGGAGCCGGCCAAAGGAGTAAAAAGAGCCATGGCATCGATCGTTTCAAAAATAGTCGGAACATATGAAACACTATTGTTTCATATGTGAAACGTTCCTCCAAGAGCCCGAGCTGCCGCAAGGTCAAAGCAAGTGGAAATATTGTTTCGCCAGATGGGTTTAGGCGGCCGCAATCGGGTTCGGGGCCGGCCGCAAATAACTGGCACAACTATTGCGTATGAATCCCCGATAAGCATGTTTCGATAGCCCAGCTATCGTTTTTCACTACACAAAGAGATGCCGATGCCCAATGCAAACCCCCAACCCACTTCAGCCGGTGCGCTGTTTCGCGAGGCCCTGCGGCAAGAACAACCCTTGCAGATCATAGGCGCCATCAACGCCAACCATGCCCTTCTTGCCAAGCGCGCCGGGTACAAGGCCATCTATCTTTCGGGCGGCGGTGTCGCGGCCGGATCGCTGGGCTTGCCGGACCTGGGCATCAACACGCTGGACGACGTGCTGACCGATATCCGCCGCATCACCGACGTCTGCGATCTTCCCCTGCTGGTGGACATCGATACCGGCTTCGGGCCCTCCGCCTTCAACATCGCACGCACGGTGAAAAGCCTGATCAAGTTCGGGGCGGCCGCCTGCCACATCGAAGACCAGGTCGGAGCCAAGCGCTGCGGCCATCGCCCCGGCAAGGAAATCGTCGGCACACGGGAAATGGCCGACCGCGTCAAGGCCGCTGTCGATGCGCGCACCGACAGCAATTTCTTCATCATCGCCCGCACCGACGCCATCGCGGTCGACGGCGTGGATGCCGCGCTGGAACGCGCCCACGCCTGCGTCGAATCCGGCGCCGATGCCATCTTCGCCGAAGCGTCCTACGACCTGGCCACCTACGAGCGCTTCACCAAGGCTCTGAACGTGCCGGTGCTGGCCAATATCACCGAGTTCGGCCGGACGCCTTTGTTCACGGTGGACGAACTAAAATCAGTGGGCGTCGGCATGGTACTGTATCCATTATCGGCATTCCGGGCGATGAATAAAGCCGCTGAGACGGTCTACGCAGCCATACGGCGCGACGGCCACCAGAAAAATGTCATCGACCTGATGCAGACCCGCGAAGAACTGTATGACCGCATCGGGTACCACGAATTCGAGTCGCGCCTCGATGCGCTGTTTCAACAAGGCAA
Organism: Burkholderiaceae bacterium; assembly: GCA_049646585.1. Classification (GTDB taxonomy): domain Bacteria; phylum Pseudomonadota; class Gammaproteobacteria; order Burkholderiales; family Burkholderiaceae_B. Next base: position 22,472 of record JBARWC010000101.1, read on the forward strand.
ATCAAAATAACCTTTCAAGGAATTTAGACATGGCCACAGCCCAAGCAAGAAACAAGCAAACCGTAAACAAGCAAGCCGCCGCCAAGCAGCCCGCCCCCGTCGCGCCCAAGCCCAAGAAATCCGTCGCGCTGTCCGGCGTGGTGGCGGGCAACACCGCGCTGTGCACGGTGGGCCGCAGCGGCAACGACCTGCACTACCGCGGCTACGACATCCTTGATATCGCCGAAACCTGCGAATTCGAGGAAGTCGCCCACCTGCTGGTCCACGGCAAGCTGCCCAACAAGGCCGAACTGGCCGCCTACAAGGCAAAGCTGCGCAAGCTGCGCGGCCTGCCCGCCCAATTGCAGGCGGCGCTGGAAGCCCTGCCGGCCGCCAGCCATCCCATGGACGTCATGCGCACCGCGGTATCGGTGCTGGGCTGCGTCCTGCCCGAAAAAGACGACCACAACCTGCCCGACGCCCGCGACATCGCGGATCGCCTGATGGCCAACCTGGGTTCCGCCCTGCTCTACTGGTACCACTTCAGCCACAACGGCCACTACATCGACGTCCAGACCGACGACGACAGCATAGGCGGGCACTTCCTGCACTTGCTGCACGGCGAAAAGCCCAGCGACGAATGGGTGCGCGCCATGCACACCTCGCTGATCCTGTACGCCGAGCATGAATTCAACGCCTCCACCTTCGCCTGCCGCGTCATCGCGGGCACGGGCTCGGACATGTATTCGGCCATCTCGGGCGGCATAGGCGCCCTGCGCGGGCCCAAGCACGGCGGCGCCAACGAAGTGGCCTTCGAAGTGCAGAAGCGCTATGAAACTCCCGACGAGGCCGAGGCCGACATCCGCCGCCGCGTCGAAAACAAAGAAGTCATCATCGGCTTCGGCCACCCCGTCTATACGGTTTCCGACCCCCGCAACCAGGTCATCAAGGGCGTGGCCCGCAAGTTGTCCAAGAAGCAGGCCAACACCAAGATGTTCGACATCGCCGAACGCCTGGAAACCGTGATGTGGGACATCAAGAAGATGTTCCCCAACCTGGACTGGTTCTCGGCCGTGTCCTATCACATGATGGGCGTTCCCACCGCCATGTTCACCCCCTTGTTCGTGATCGCCCGCACCGCCGGCTGGTCGGCGCACATCATCGAGCAGCGCGTCGACAACAAGATCATCCGCCCCACCGCCAACTACGTCGGCCCGGAAGATCGCAAGTTCGTTCCCGTCGGCAAACGCTAGGGCACGATACCGAAG
>JBARWC010000102.1:0-4632 GCA_049646585.1 Burkholderiaceae bacterium
GCATCGGGCTGGCCGACTACCTGGCGGACGACGGCAAGGCCCTGGAAAAGGCGCTGGAAGTGGCCCAAAGGCTGGCGGGCCTGCCGGACGTGGCGGTGGCCGCGGTCAAGGCCTATTTTGCTCCGCAGGCGGGCCGCGACGGCGAAACCGGCGACGTCATCGCCAACCGAATGTTTGAAGAAAACTGCAAGCACCCCGTGGCCATCGCCACCTTGAAGAAATTTGGAGTCAGAGCATGAGCAAGATATGCTCCTTGAAAGACGCGGTATCGGGCATCCAGGACGGCCAGACCGTCGCCAGCGTGGGCGTTATCGGCTGGATCACCCCCGATGAATTGTTGAAGGGCCTGGGCGATCGCTTCGACCAGGGCGATGGGCCCCGCGACCTGACCTTCTACTTTCCTTGCGGCACGGGCGACGCCATGGAGATCGGCGGCATGGACCGCGTGGCGAAGAAGGGCTTGATGAAAAGAATCGTTTCCGGTTCCTACATCAACCCCGTTCATCCGCGCACGGGCGAGCGCCCCAAGCTGATGCAGCTGATCGGGCAAAATGCCATCGAGGCATACAGCTGGCCGATAGGCGCATCGATGCAGTGGCTGCGCGAGGTCGCCCGCAAGAGCCCCGGCTACCTGACCAAGATAGGCTTGGGCAGCTATATCGACCCGGCGCAGGACGGCGGCAAGCTGACCGCCAAGGCCACCGAGGATCTGGTGGAGAAGGTGTCCTTCCAGGGCGAGGACTATCTGTTCTATCGCACCTGGCCCATACATCATTGCTTCATCCGCGCCAGCTCGGCCGATGAATTCGGCAACCTGTCTTTCGAAGACGAAGGTCTGATGTCGTCCGCCCTGGCGTTGGCGCTGGCCACCAAGGCTTGCGGCGGCACCGTAGTGGCGCAGGTGACGCGCCAGGTGGATAGGTATTCCCGATCCGCCGGCGCGGTTCGCATACCGGGCGATTTCGTCGACAAGGTCGTGATCGTGCCGGATCAGGTCATGGTGACGGATACGCCGCACGATACGCGCTACCTGTCGCCCGCCAAGCTGGATCTGGATGCGCTGCCGAAGATCCCCTTTGGCGCCGACAAGATCATAGGCCGGCGCGCCTACATGGAAGTGCCCAAGCACACCCTGACCATCCTGGGCTTCGGCGCGTCGTCCGACATGCCGCTGGTCATGGTCGAGGACGGCGTCCTGAACGAGCGCAGCATGCGCGACTACCGCTTCACCACCGAGCATGGCTCCTACGGGGGCGTGGTCATGACGGGCTGGCAATTCTCGACCAATATGTGGCCGGAAGCGTTGGTCGATGGCGTTACCCAGTTCGACGTGATCGACGGCGGCCTTTGCAAATGCACGGCGCTGGCCTTTGCGGAATTCGACGCGGGCGGTCATGTGAACGTCAGCAAGTTCGGCGCCGCCAATCCCGGCGCGGGCGGCTTCATCGATATCGCGCACAACGCCGCCAAGCTCATCTTCACAGGTACCTTCACCACGGGCGGCTTGAAGATTTCGGCGCAGGACGGCGTGCTGCGCATCGACCAGGAAGGCAAGAAGAAGAAACTCGTCTCCCAGGTCGGCCATATCACCTACCCGGTCTGCGACGGGGTGGCGCAGCGCAATCAGGAAGCCCTGGTCATTACCGAGAGGGCGGTGTTCAGGGTGACGAAGGAAGGGCTGGAGCTGATCGAAATCGCGCCCGGCATGGATCTTCAGCGCGACGTGCTCGACCAGATGGGCTTCGTGCCCAAGATCAGCACCTCGCTCAAGACCATGGACGCCTGGATATTCCGGGACGAGCGTCCGGCGCAGGGCTGATGCGGGTGGGGCGGGGCGGCCCTAGGTCGTTCCGCGCTCGACCAGGATGGGCATGAAGCAAGTCTCGGGGCCGGCCGCGGCGGCGGCCTTGCCGTCCCGCTGCTGACCCATCTGCGCCAGAAGCAGGGATACGGCGGCCGACGCCATGTCGTGGACGGGCAGGCGGATACAGCTGATGCCCGGCCCCCATAGCTGGAACCAGTCCGGGTCGTGGTAGGCGATCAAGGCCAGTTGCTCGGGTACGCGTATGCCCAGTTCGCGTATGGCCAGCAACCCGCCCAGGGCCAGTTCGGGGCTGGCCAGGATGACCGCCGTGGGCGGGTTGTCGCCGGACAGCAGGGCCAGCATGGAGGCGCGTCCGAACTCGGGTCGAGGCGGCCCCTGGAACAGCCAGGATTCGTCCAGTCGCAACGCGGCCTCGCGCATCGCCTGCCGATAGCCCTGGGCCCGGCCTTTTCCCGTGCTGAGGGTGTTGGGGCTGCCGATGAAGCCGATGCGCCGGTGCGATTTGCCGGCCAGATGATGCACGGCGGCGGCAATGCCGGCCCGCTCGTCCAGCGAGACGACGGGCGCCGGCAGGGTGGCGTGCCGGCGCAGCAGTTGCACGGTGGGAATGCCGTCGAGCAGGGCGACGGCTTCTTTGCGCAAGCCCGCCGTGGGGGCGATGATGACGCCGGCCACTCGCGCTTCGCGCAGGCTTCTTATCTGTTCCAGCTCCACCGAAGGCCGGTCTTCGGAGCCGGCCAGGACCAGCTTGTAGCCGTGATGCAGGAAGGCCGTGGCGAGGGTCGACATGGTCTTGCTGTAGAAATCGTTCTGCACATCGGGAAAGATCACGCCTATCAGTTCGCTGCGCGTCCGGCGCAGCATGCGCGCGCCGGAGTGCGGAATGTAGCCGAGTTCGCGGGCCGTCTTTTTCACCAGCTCGCGGGTTTCCTTGCGTATGGCGGGATGATCCCGCAAGGCGCGCGATACGGTGGGGTGCGAAATGCCCAGGCGGGCGGCGATGTCTTTGATGGTGATGTTTTTCATCGTGGGCGGGCGCCGCGCCGCGTGTGGCCTTAGCGGGCCTTCATGCGGCGCGGGACGCCAGTGCATTGCTCCAGGCCTGCGCGACGTCGCTCAGGCGCGCCGCCGGTTTGGCAATCAAGGGCCGTGCCGTCTGGCGGACCAGGTCCTTGTCCTGTTCGAGGGTCAGGTATTCTACGGGGGATTTTCCGTCCACGCGTGCCAGGAACAGGGCGGGCAGCAATTGCGCGGCCCTGCGCTCCAGCGCTTGCGGGTCCTCCCAGTTTACGCGCGCCAGGTAGGCCTGGACGAAGGCGTCGAAGCTGCGCAGGAAAGCGGCGGCATGGGCGCGTTGCGGCAGGCATTTCAGCAGCAGGTGATTCAGGCAGAAGGCGATGTCGAACGCCGGGTCGCCGAACCAGGCGCATTCGGCATCCAGGAATACCGGCGAGGACGGCCCCACGAGAATGTTCTTGGGGCTTACGTCGCCGTGCACCAGCGCCTTGTGCGTGTGCAGTGTGCTGTCGGCAAGGCGTCGCAGTTGGGAGGACAGCTCCGGGTAGGCCTCGGCGGTCGCGATCAGGTAGGGTTCCAGGCGTATGGAATAGAAAATATCGTCGGTCTTGAACTGGTCGGCGAGGCCGGTGGCCTGGGCGGAAGCGGCGTGCAGCAAGCCCAGGATATCGGCCACGCGCCGCGCCGTGCCGATATCGGCATGGCCGGCCAGAAGCTGGCTTTTCCAGACCGGATGGCTGTCGGCGTCCAGGAATTCCATCGCGAAGGCGCCAAGCTCGGTGTCTTGCGCCAGCGGCCGCGGCACGGCTTGCGGCGCATGCTGGAAGGCGAAATTGATCCAGGCCCATTCGTAGGCGTTGCGGGACGTGGGGGCGCGCCAGTCGCGCGCCACCTTCAGTTTGGGCAAGGCGCACTTGACGCAGAGCGACCGCCCGTCGACGTCGACCCGCCAGATGTCGGAGGAAACGCCGCCGGTCAGGGGCGTCCAGCGTGTGTCGGCGCCTTGCGGCGCCAGCCCGTGTGCAAGCAGGAAGGCGGGCAGGCGCGGGTCGGGCTGCGGCGTGGTGGCGGCCTTCATTTCTGGAGGCGCAGCGCTTGCGTGCCGGCGTAGGGGGCGCCGCTGGCGGCTTCGATCCGCAGCAACTGGTTGTATTTCCCCACGGTGCTGGAGGTGCGCAGCGAGCCTATCTTGATCTGGCCGGCCGCCGTGCCGACCGCCAGGTCCGCGATGAAGGGGTCTTCGGTCTCTCCGGAGCGGGCCGAGATAATGGTCGAATAGCGATTCGCCTTGGCGTGCGCGACGACGTCCAGCGTTCCGGACAGGGTGCCGTTCTGGTTGACCTTGACCAGCACGCCGTTGGCGGCCTTGCCGGCGATGCCTGTTTTCAGGCGCGTCAGGTTGGTGGTGAACAGATCGTCGCCGACCAATTGGACGCGCCCGCCCAACTGTCGGGTCAGCTCGGTCCAGCCGGCCCAGTCTTCTTCGTCCAGGCCGTCCTCGATGGAGACGATGGGGTAGTTGTCGACCCACTCGCGCATCATGGCGATCATTTCGGCGGAGCTCAGGGTTTTGCCTTCGCGCGCCAGGCGGTAGTTGCCGTCGGCGTCCTTCAGCGAGGTGGCCGCGACGTCGATGGCGATCAGCACGTCTTCGCCCGGCCTGAGCCCGGCTTCTTCGATGGACCGGCACATCAGTTCCAGGGCCTCCATGCCGCTGCCGCAACCCGGGCTCAGGCCGCCTTCGTCCGCCAGCAAGGTCGGCAGCCCGCGCGACTGGCACACCTTGGCGG
>JBARWC010000103.1:0-10855 GCA_049646585.1 Burkholderiaceae bacterium
GCTCAGGCCAGGCTGCTGCGCAATGAGCCCGCCGTGATGGCCGGGCTGATGCGCGATTTCGAACGCGTGCTGCTGGAAACGGCCCTGGACCACAGCCGCGGCCGGCGCATGGAGGCGGCCCAGCGGCTGGGCATAGGCCGCAATACCCTGACGCGCAAATGCGCCGAACTGGGGCTGAACGAGACGGAAAGCAGCTAGCGCGGATGCTTCGAGGCCACGCGTGCGCGCCTTTTTGCGCTGCCGGGCCTAGCCGGCCTCCCCGCGCAGATAGGCCTGGGCGCGCTGCGCCATCAGGGCTTCGCGCTTGATGAAGTCGGACACGAAGACGCTGGCGGGCTTGTGATGCAGGTTGTAGGGCGTGTCCCATTGGACGATGTCGCCGTCCTGCATGATGCCTATGCGGTCGGCGATGGCGAAGGCCTCGGCCTGGTTGTGGGTGACCAGCAAGGCCGTATGGCCGGTCTTCTTGAGTATGTCGCGTACTTCGAACGCCAGCCGTTCGCGCGTATCCACGTCCAGGTTGGAGAAGGGCTCGTCCAGCAATAGCAATTCCGGCTCGGGCGCCAGCGCACGCGCCAGCGCCACGCGCTGCTGCTGTCCGCCGGACAGTTCATGCGGGTAGCGGCGGCCGGATTCCTCCAGGCCGGTCAGCGACAGCAGTTCGCGCACGCGTTCGCGGCGGCGCTGCTTGTCCCATTTGCGCAGGCCGAAACCGATGTTTTTTTCCACGCTGAGATGGGGGAACAAGGCATAGTCCTGGAACATCATGCCTACGTGCCTGTTTTCGGGTTCGACCTGGAATCCGGCCCCGGACAACGCGGTTTCGCCCAGGGATATCGAACCCGTGCGCAAGGGTTCGAAGCCGGCGATTGCGCGCAGCACCGTGGTCTTGCCGCAGCCCGAGGCTCCCAGCAGGCAGCCTATGCAGCCTTTCTCCAGATCCAGGGACAAGTCCCGCACGACGGGGTTCAAGCCTTCGGGCGTGTCGTAGGCCAGCGAGATTCGGTCCAGTTTCAGCAGTTCGGGCATGCGGTCAGTGGGTAGATTTGAATTGAGTGCGCGCCAGCAGAATCACCGGCAGCAGGCCGGCCAGCACAATGGCCAGGGCGGCCACCGCGCCTTCTTCATAGGTGCCTCTGGCCGCTTCGGCATAAAGCCAGGTGGCCAGGGTATCGAAATTGATGGGCCGCAGCAGCAGGGTGGCGGGCAGTTCTTTCATGGTGTCGACGAAAACCAGCAGCGCGGCCGCTCCCAGCGCAGGCCGCAGCAGAGGCAGGTGTATGCGCCGCAAAGTGCCCGTGGCGTTCTCGCCCAGCAGCCTTGCGGCTTGCTCCATGGAGGGCGGGATGCGCGCCAGGCCCGCCTCGATGCCGCCTATGGAAATGGCCAGGAAGCGGATGACGTAGGCGCAGACCAGAGCGGTGCCGGTGCCCATCAGCAGCAGGCCGGGATCGGCCTTGCCCAGCAACTGCCATATCCAGGAGGCCAGGCCGTCGATGAGCATGATGGGCGCGAGCAGGCCTATGGCCAGGACGGTGCCGGGAACGGCATAGCCCGAGGTCGCCACACGGGCGCACAATTTGAGCAGGCCCGACGAGCCGCCGTTGCGTATGTTGCGGGCGGCCCAGGCGACGGCCAGGCCGCAAGCCAGGGTGACTACCGTGGCGATCAGGGCGATCCTGACCGTGTTGTAGCCGCTTAGCAGCAACTGGTCGGAGACGGCGCCAACCGTGTGAAAATGCTTGATGGTTTCGTTCAGCAGGTAAAGGGCGGGCGCAACGAAGCCGATGACGATGGGCAGCCAGCCCAGCACGAAGGCAATGGCCGCACCCGGCCCGCGCAGCTTGCGGGGCTGCACGGCTCGCGTGCGCTGAGTGCTGGCATAGCGCTGCCGGCGGCGGCCGTGCCGCTCCAGCAGGATGATGGCGGCGACGATGGCCAGCATGGCCAGGGCGATCTGGGCCGCGCCGGCCAGGTCGGAGCGCGTGACCCAGGTGGTGTAGACGGATACGGTCAGCGTCTGCACGCCCAGGAACTCGGAGGCGCCGATGTCGTTCAGGGTTTCAAGCAGGGCCAGGCTCAGGCCCACGGCGATGGCGGGGCGGGCCAGCGGCAGGGCGACGCGGAAGAAGGCGCTGCGGCCCGACGATCCCAGCACCCGGGCGGCCTCGATCAGGCTGGCGGCCTGCGTGGCGAACATGACGCGGGTGCTCAGGTAGACATAGGGGTACAGGACGAAGCCCAGCAAAAATATGGCGCCGGGCAATGAACGCAGGTCGGGCAGGCGGAATTGGCGCGGGCTGTCGTAGCCCAGCAGTTCGCGCAGCAAGGTCTGCACCGGCCCGATGGGGTGCAGGATGTCCAGATAGGCGAAGGCCACGATATACGTGGGCACGGCCAGCGGCAGCAGCAGGGCCCATGAAAGCGTGCGGCGGGTGGGGAAGTCGTAGGCGGTGATCAGCCATGCGCTGCCCACGCCCAGGCAGGTTACCAGCACGCCCACGCCCAGCAGCAGCAGGGCGGTATTGCGGAAGACGGCGGGCAGGACGAAGTCCAGCAGGTGGGCCCAGTGGCTCAGCGAGCCCTGCAGGGCGTACCAGCACAATGTGATGACGGGAGCGATCACGCACAGCGCAATCAGGAATGCCGCGACACGCCAACCCAGACCGGATTCAAACGAAAAGAGACGACGCGAAGGCAACAGCGGCTTTTCCTGCAATAGTCGAGAAAACGCGGGCCGAAGGGCCCGCGTTTCAGTGGTTGAAGCGAGACGGTCAGTTGTCGAATCCAACTTTGTCCACCAGCTGGCTGGCTTGCTTGCGATACTTGGCGATCTCGGTCAAGGGCAGGGGATCGACCACCAGTTCGCCGAAGCTGGCTACGACGGGATCGAGCTTGACGCCTTTCTTGATCGGGTATTCGTAGTTGGCGTTGGCATACAGGCTTTGTGCTTTGTCCGACACCAGGTATTCAAGCAGCTTGACGGCGTTTTCCTTGTTGGGAGCATGCTTGGCCACCGAAGCGCCGGAAATATTAACATGGGTGCCGCGGCTTTTTTCGCTGGCGAAGGTGGGACGCACCACCTTGATGGCATCGCCCCATTTGCGGGCGTCGGTGCCGGGCTCGGCGTTTTTCATGCGGCCCACGTAGTAGGCATTGGCGATGCCGATGTCGCAGATGCCGCCCAGGATGTCGCGGGCCACGTCGCGGTCGCCGCCGGCGGCCTTGCGGCCCAGATTGCTCTTGACGTTGCGCAGCCAGGCTTCGGTGGCTTCGGCGCCGTCGTGGGCGATCATGGCTGCGATCAGGCCGGTGTTATAGGGGTGCTGGCCCGAGCGTATGCAGACCTTGCCCTTCCATTTGGGGTCGGCCAGGGCCTCGTAGGTAATGGCCTTGACGTCCAGGTCTTTGGCCACATAGGCCACGCGGTCGCGCAGCGACAGCGAAAACCATTGATTGTCGGCGCCGCGCAAGTTGGCGGGTATGGTGTCTTTCAGGACTTTGGAGTCGACAGGCTGGGTGACGCCCGCTTCGACCAGGTCCAGAAGGTTGCCGATGTCGACGGCCATCAGGACGTCGGCCGGGGATTTCTCGCCCTCGGCTTTCACGCGCTCGATCAGGCCGTCCTTGACGAAGACCGTATTGACCTTGATGCCGGTGTCCTTGGTGAACTCGTCGAGCAGGGGCTGTATGAGCTTGGGCTCGCGCGTCGTGTACAGGCTGACGTCGGCGGCGAAGGCCGCCGCGGATACGGTGGACAAGGCGGCGATGCCGGCCAGTGCGAACGACCGGAACAAGGGCTTGAGCTCTTTAGAGCGCATGAAGTTTCTCCAGATAGGATGTAAGGACGGAATTCGTCGTAAGGCGGGAAAATCGGCTACTATCCGTAAATAGTAATGATTCTCATATAGATGACTGGCACGATAGCAGAGTATCGAGAACTATTCAACTGGATTTCAGCTTGAAACAGTCGGTTTTCCGCTAGCACGCCGGTTTTTTTCGAGGGAATTTGATCTATCTTAAACAAGACGCGCACACGGCCCGCCGGCCGTCTTGAAATTAGGGAAGGGTGCCGTAATATCCGATGCAAGGGCGGGGCTTTCGGAACAGCCGCCTCCGGGTCGGCTAAAATCGGACCTTTCCTCATTGTGCGGCGCCGCATCCTTGCCGCCACGCCGGTCTTGCGCCGGGGGCAATTACTTATACAGACACATGGCAGCTTTCAATACCGAACAGGTTCTCAGCGTACATCACTGGAACGACTCCCTGTTTTCCTTCACCACCACGCGCGACCCGGCACTGCGTTTCCATAACGGCCACTTTGTCATGCTGGGGCTGGAAGTCAACGGCAAACCGCTGATGCGCGCCTACAGCATCGCCAGCGCGAATTACGAAGAAAACCTGGAATTCCTCAGCATCAAGGTGCAGGACGGCCCGCTTACGTCGCGCCTGCAGCACCTGAAGGAAGGCGACTCCATCCTGGTCAGCAAGAAGCCGGTCGGCACCCTGGTGGCCGACGACCTGAAGCCCGGCAAGAACCTGTACCTGTTCGCCACGGGCACCGGCCTGGCCCCTTTCATGAGCATCATCAAAGACCCCGACATCTACGAGCGCTTCGAGAAAGTCGTGCTGGTGCACGGGGTGCGCTTCAAAAGCGAACTGGCCTATGCGGATTTCATCCAGAGCGAACTGCCCAACAACGAGTTTTTCGGCGAGGTCGTCCGCAATCAGCTGATTTATTACCCCACCGTCACGCGCGAGCCCTTCCGCAACGAGGGGCGCATCACCCACGTGGTCGATTCCGGCAAGCTGTTTCAAGACATAGGCCTGCCGCCCCTGGATCCCGCCCACGATAGGGCCATGCTTTGCGGCAGCCCGGCAATGCTGGCCGACGTCAGCGGCATGCTGGACACGCGCGGTTTCGTGGTGTCGGCCGGCGTAGGTCAAGCCGGCGACTACGTCATCGAACGCGCTTTCGTAGACAAGTAAACTGCTCGCTTTCGCGCGCGGCCGGCTTCGGCGGCCGCAACCTCCTTTGCGTGGAACGACGGGGTATATCGCCCCGGCCTCAAGGAGGGGGCTTTTAATTCTAGCTATAGATGATTAAACTCTGATAGTTGTTATTAGATACCTTTCAGAGACCTAAGCTATGGCCAAGCAAATCATTCATACCGACGCCGCACCCGCGGCCGTCGGCCCCTATTCGCAGGCGGTGGCCTGCGGCGCCGGCAAGACCGTGTACTTGTCGGGCCAGATCGGCCTGGAGCCGGGCACCGGCGAGCTGGTATCCGAGAATTTCGAAGGTCAGGTCCGGCAATCCTTTGCGAATATGCAGGCCGTCATCGAAGCGGCGGGCGGCACGCTTGAGAGCATCGTCAAGCTCACCCTGTTTCTGACCGACCTGAGCAAATTCGCCAGCGCCAACGCCATCATGGCCGACATCATTCCCCAGCCTTTTCCGGCACGCTCGACCATAGGCGTGGCCAGCCTGCCCAAGGGCGCTCAATTCGAGGTCGAAGCGGTCATCGTCGTCTAGCCATACAGGCTGACGAGTGGCGGTTTCCATGGCATCGACCAGGAAGACGCGGGCCGGCGCGCAGCCGTCGGAAGGTCCTACCTCGCTGCTGGAGCGCAAGCTGCTGCATCTGGGTTTGCGCGAGCCCTCCGACTTCATCGTCCACCTGCCATTGCGCTACGAAGACGAAACCCGAGTTGTTCCGATTGCGGAAATACGCCCGGGCATACCGGCGCAGGTCGAGGGCGAGGTCTTGCGCAGCGAGGTGCTGTTCAGACCCCGGCGGCAGTTGCATGCGGTGATCCAGGACGACAGCGGCGAGCTTGCCCTGCGCTGGCTGAATTTCTACCCCAGCCAGCAAAAACAGGTAGAGGCGGGCAAGCGCGTGCGCGTGCGCGGCGAGGTCCGCAGCGGCTTCGGGGGCTATGAAATGGTGCACCCCAAGGTAACGCTTGCCGGCGCGGCCCTGCCCGATGCGCTGACGCCGGTCTATCCCACCACGGACGGGCTGTCGCAAGCCAGCTTGCGCAAAGCCATAGACAAGGCCTTGCAGCAGGCGGACCTGTCCGACACCTTGCCGCCCGAGATACGCGAGCGTTACGGCCTGATTCCGTTTTCCGAAGCCATACGCGTGCTGCATCATCCGCCGGCTAACGTGTCCTATGCCGACCTCATCGAGCGCGGCCACCCGGCCTGGATGCGCATCAAATTCGACGAGCTGCTGGCTCAGCAACTGTCGCTGGCGGCCGCCCGCGCGGCGCGGCGCCGGCAGCGGGCGAGCCCCCTGAATGGGGGTAAGGGCGAATTGGCCCATGCCTTGCTCGCCAGCCTGCCGTTCACCTTGACGGCCGCGCAGCGGCGCGTCATCAAGGAAATATCCGGCGATCTTGGGCGCCGCTTTCCCATGCATAGACTGCTGCAGGGCGACGTGGGCAGCGGCAAGACCATCGTGGCGGCCTTCGCCGCCGCGCAGGCTATTTCCAGCGGAGCCCAGGTAGCCATCATGGCGCCCACCGAGATACTGGCCGAGCAGCACTTTCAGAAATTGTCGTCCTGGTTGCAGCCCTTGGGCGTGCAGGTGGCCTGGCTGGCCGGCAGCCTGACCGGCAAGGCGCGCAAGGCCGCCATCGAATCCATAGAGTCGGGCCAGGCGCAACTGGTCGTGGGCACGCAGGCGCTGATCCAGGACAAGGTCGAATTCGCCAGGCTGGGGCTGGCCATCCTGGATGAGCAGCATCGCTTCGGCGTGGGCCAGCGTCTGCAGCTAAGCCGCAAGGGTGAAGAGTCGGGCGGGCGCGGCCTGGACATCCCGCATCAACTGAACATGAGCGCCACGCCCATACCGCGCACGCTGGCCATGACTTTTTTTGCCGACCTGGACGTGTCCGTCATCGACGAGCTGCCTCCGGGGCGCAGCCCGGTGCTGACCAAGCTGATCGACGATAACCGGCGCGACGAGGTGCTGGGCAGTGTGATCGCCGAGGTCAGGAAGGGGCGCCAGGCTTATTGGGTGTGCCCGCTGGTGGAGGAAAGCGAAGCCTTGCAATTGCAAACGGCGGTCGATACCCATGCGCGGCTGGTCCAGGCGCTGCCCGGCATGCGGGTGGGCCTGGTGCATGGCAAGCTGCCCACCGCCGCCAAGCAGGAAGTGATGAACGAATTCCGCGCCGGCCGCATCGACCTGTTGGTGGCCACCACCGTGATCGAGGTCGGCGTCGACGTGCCCAATGCCTCGCTGATGATCATCGAACACGCCGAGCGCTTCGGCCTGGCGCAATTGCATCAGTTGCGCGGGCGGGTGGGGCGGGGCAGCCGGCAGTCCATTTGCGTGCTGATGTACCAATCGCCGCTGTCGATGGTGGCGCGCCAGCGCTTGCGCGCCATGTACGAAACGGCCGACGGTTTTGAAATCGCCCGCCGCGATCTGGATATGCGCGGGCCGGGCGAGTTCCTGGGTACGCGGCAATCGGGCCAGGAGCTTTTGCGTTTCGCCAGCATAGATACGGATGCGCGCATCGTCGAGCAGGCGCAGGAGGCCGTGCGCGAGCTGCGCGACCGCTACCCGGATCACGCCCTGGCCCATCTGCGCCGCTGGATGCGCGACAAACAGGATTTCCTGCGCAGCTAGCGCTGGGCGGCCCTTATTTTCCATTGCGAGATATTCAATGACTTTGACCGAGCTGAAATACATTGTGGCGGTCGCCCGTGAAAGGCACTTCGGGCGTGCAGCCGAGGCCTGCTTCGTCAGCCAGCCCACCTTGTCCGTGGCCATACGCAAGCTGGAGGACGAGCTGGGCGTGGTGCTGTTCGAGCGGGGCGGCACCGAGGTGGGCATTACGCCCATCGGCCTGCGAGTGGTGGCGCAGGCCCAGCGGGTGCTGGAAGAAAGCGCCAACCTGCGCGAAGTCGCAAGGCAGGGGCACGACCCGCTGGCCGGACCCCTGCGGGTGGGCGTCATACACACCATAGGGCCGTATCTGCTGCCGCGCCTGGTTCCTACCCAGATTGCCGCCACGCCGCAGATGCCGCTGCTGCTTCAGGAAAACTTCACGACCCGCCTGCTGGAGCTACTGCGCCAGGGCGAGATCGATTGCGCCATCGTGGCGCTGCCGCTGCCCGACTCGGGCTTGATGGTGCATCCGCTGTACGACGAGCCTTTCCTGGTGGCCGTGCCCAAGAACCATGCCTGGGCGCATAAAAAGGAAATCGATGCTTCCAGCCTGAAGGAAGAAACCATGCTGCTGCTGGGCACGGGCCACTGTTTCCGCGACCAGGTGCTGGAGGTCTGCCCCGAGCTGTCGCGATTCTCGGCGTCCAGCGAAGGCATACAGCGCACCTTCGAAGGCTCTTCGCTTGAGACCATACGGCATATGGTGGCGGCCGGCATCGGCGTAACGGTGCTGCCCACCAGCGCGCTTTCCATGCCTGGCCTGGAGAACCACCTGCTGACCTATATTCCGTTCAAGAAGCCGGTTCCCGACCGGCGCGTGGCGCTGGTCTGGCGCAAGAGCTTCCCGCGTCCCGCTGCCATCGAGGCGTTGATTGACGCGGTGCGCGCCTGTGAGCTGCCTAACGTGGATTACCTTGATCCGGCGCCCGTTCCCGCTCTGGATCAGGCTTGACGAAAATCAAGCGCGCCGTCATGCAGGCGTCATGGCGGCATGGTATTCTCATCAGGTCATTTGAGTCGAAAAATTCCCTCGGAGGTATATATGGCAAAAGCAAGCAAACCCGCTGTTAAATCGGCAAAAATCAGCGACAAGGGCCTGCCCATCGATATCGGCATTTCCGAAAAAGACAGGGCATCCGTGGCCACCGAGCTGTCGAAGATGCTGGCCGATTCCTACACGCTTTATTTGATGACGCACAATTTTCACTGGAACGTGACGGGTCCGCAGTTCAATACCCTGCACACCATGTTCATGACGCAGTACACCGAGCAGTGGCAGGCGCTGGACAGCATCGCCGAGCGCATCCGCGCCCTGGGCCATTATGCCCCCGGCACCTATGCCCAGTATGCTCGGCTTTCCTCGATCGCCGAGCCGGCGTCCGTGCCTGCGGCCGAAGAAATGGTCACGCTGCTGGTCAAGGGTAACGAAGCCGTCGCCAAGACGGCGCGCGCCGCGCTCAAGAAGGCCGACGGCGTGGACGACCAGCCCACGGTCGACCTGTTGACTCAGCGCCTGGACATTCACGAGAAGAACGCCTGGATGCTGCGCAGCATGCTGCAATAAACATCGGGCATTCCAGGCCCCGCCCATCGTTTTCCTGTTTGGCCCGGAGTGTTCGGGGCGTACACATAGGGTTCGGTGGGCGGGGCTTTTTATTGCTCCGTTTCATCACGCATTCCTAGCGGAAAACCCTGAATGGGCCGGGCGGCGGGGCGCACGCTTTCAGTGTATGCTTTTGGGCGTACTTTTAGGAGGTCATATGAACATTCGTTTTACTCCCGTAGCAGCAGCCATCGGCCTGGCCGCCGGCATGCTGATGTCCACCGGCGCAATGGCGGCTGACACGATCAAGATCGCGATTGCAGGGCCTTTCACGGGCGCGCTTACCCAGTACGGAACGATGGTCAAGGAAGGCGTGGATACCGCCATTGAGCAGATCAATGCGGGCGGCGGCGTCCTGGGCAAGAAGCTCGAGGCGGTGACCATCGACGACGGCTGCGAGCCCAAGCAGGGTCCGGTGGTGGCGAACCGCGTGGTCAACGACAAGATTCATTATGTGGTCGGGCATGTGTGCTCGGGCGCGACGATCGCGGCCACCAATATCTACAACAACGAAGGCGTGGTAATGGTGACGCCTTCGGCGACGTCGCCGGCCGTGACCGACGGCAAGAACTACGACATGATCTTCCGCACGATAGGGCGCGACGATCAGCAAGGCCCCGCCGCGGCGAAGTTCATCATCGAGAAGATCAAGCCCAAGCTGGTTGCGGTGCTGCACGACAAGCAGTCATATGGGCAGGGCATTGCCAGCGCGGTCAAGAGCGAGCTCGACAAGGCCGGTGTGAAGGTCGCGATGTTCGAGGGCATTAATGCCGGCGATAGCGATTATTCGGCGGTGATCACGAAGCTGAAGAGTTCGGGCGCGGATTTCGTGTACTACGGCGGCTACCATCCTGAGATGGGTCTGTTGCTGCGTCAGGGTGCGGAACAGGGCCTGAAGGCGAAGTTCATGGGTCCGGAAGGGGTGGGCAATCCTGACATCAATGCGATTGCGGGGGCTTCGGTGGAAGGGATGCTGGTGACGTTGCCGGCGGACTTTACGAAGGATGCGTCGAATGCGGCGATCGTGAAGGCGTTCAAGGACAAGAAGCGCGATCCCAGCGGGGCTTTCCAGTTGACGGCCTATTCGGCGATGACGGCGATTGCGGAGGGCATCAAGGGCGCGGGTGTGGATGATCCGATCAAGGTGGCTGCTTATCTGCACAAGAATTCGGTGGCGACTCCTATCGGGAAGATTTCCTGGAACAAGCAGGGTGATTTGAACGATTTCAAGTTCGATGTGTTTACTTGGCATAAGGATGGGTCGAAGTCGGTTTATAAGTAGTTTGTTGTTTCGGCCGGCTTGATTTTTGGGTCGGCTGCAGACAACGTCTGTACCGGCTGTAAGCTGCACCCCGAAGGTTGGATATGTGTCCGGCTTTTGGGGTGTTTTCTTTTCGGGGATGTTTTGCGGGATCCGCTTCGGTTTCTTGGGGCGCTGTCAGTTCTTAAGAGGCGAGGTGGCGAGAGCCGTGTCCGGCTCACCGTCCGCGGTCCCGTTCCGGGACTACTCGCGTTTCCGGCTCCTGTCGGGGCGGCCGTGAAACTCGCGCGTCGGGCAGCCCCCGGC
>JBARWC010000104.1:0-6718 GCA_049646585.1 Burkholderiaceae bacterium
CACCGGGGCCGGAGCTGCCGCATAGGCGACGGGCTGCACGGTTTGCGAGAATTTGACGATTCTGACTTTGCCCTCGCCTTCGGTGATTTCGAGCTCGGCAATCCCGGACTCGGCCACGAGATCGATCAGGGTTTTCAGTTTTCTTAGGTCCATACCAACTTCCCGTGCATTACCCCGCTGCCATCGCACAGGGTGAACGCAAATAAATGATTAATAGTTAAAAAAAGCGTGTGCAGCTGTTAACTGGCTAAAGCATAGCGCAGGGCGGCTTCATAGCCGAAGACGCCCAGCCCCGCCACCACCCCTTCCGCCTTGTCGACCAGGTAGGAGTGATGACGAAAGCCTTCCCGCTTATGCACATTGGATAAATGCACTTCGATGAAAGGAATGTCGACGGCGGACAGCGCATCGCGCAGCGCCACGCTGGTGTGCGTGTAGGCCGCGGCGTTGATGATGATGAAATCGGTCGAGTCCTGGCGCGCGGCCTGTATGCGATCGACCAGTTCGCCTTCGTGATTGCTTTGGAATGTCAGGCAGCGCGCCCCGTTCTCGGTTGCCAGCTGCGTCAAACGCTGATTGATATCCGCCAAGGTATGCCGCCCGTAGACCTCGGGCTCGCGTGTGCCGAGCAGATTCAGGTTAGGGCCGTGCAAGACTAGGATGTGCTGCGCCATTGCGAAAGTTTTATTAAGACAGACCGCCTTTTTACGCTAAAAAGCGGTCTTTGTCCATTAAAAAGCCAGCACCGGGGCGCCCGCGGCAAGGTTTGTATCGACGTTTTTCAAGCCAGTTCGCCTAAGTAGCGCTCGAGTTCCTCGGGCTTTACCTGACCCAGTATCTGTCGGGAAATACGTCCATCCTTATCGAAAATCACTGTAAAAGGCAGGCCGCCGTTTTTATTGCCCAGGTCGCGCATCAGCTTGATGCCGCCATGGCCCGCGATCAGCAAGGGGTAGGAAACCCGCACTTTTTCGCCGAACTTGCGCACATTTACCGCCGTGTCGACCGCCAGGCCCACGAATTGGACCTGGGTGTGCTTCTGGTGCAAGGCATCCAGGTCCGGCATCTCTTTCACGCAGGGCGGGCACCAGGTGGCCCAGAAATTCAGGACCAGCGGCTTGCCCAGGTAGCTGTCCAGGCCCACCTGCTTGTCGTCCAGGTCGGGGAAGGCATTGGCGTAGAAGGGATCGGGAGGCAGGACGGCGGCCCCCGCCATCCGGATCGGGCCGGACAGGCCGGCATAGCCGACGGTCGCCAGAGCGGCCTGGCGTAGAAAGTCTCGCCGTTTCATGGGAACAATCCGAAGCGTTGCGGTTAACCCTTGCATCATAGCATCGCCATCGCACGCCGCTGTCCCCGCCGCTCCTGACTACAATACGCCACGGAGGACACAAATGCACTTACACATTCTCGGCATCTGCGGCACGTTCATGGGCGGGCTGGCGCTGATCGCGCGTTCGGCCGGCCATAAGGTCACCGGCTGCGACGCCGGAGTCTATCCGCCCATGAGTACGCAACTGCAAGAGCAGGGCATAGGCCTGGTCGAAGGCTTCGGCGCGGACCAGCTAAGCCTGAAGCCGGACCTGTTCGTCGTGGGCAACGTGGTGACTCGCGGCAACCCGCTGATGGAAGCCATACTGGACCAGGGCCTGCCCTACGTGTCCGGCCCGCAGTGGCTGGGCGAACAGGTGCTGCGCGGCCAGCACGTGCTGGCCGTGGCGGGTACCCACGGCAAGACGACGACCAGTTCTATGCTGGCCTGGATACTCGAGCACGCCGGCCTTGCGCCCAACTTCCTGATCGGCGGCATCGCCCCCGGGCTGCGGGTTTCCGCCCGCTACGCGGCCGAGCGCCGGCTGTTCGTGATCGAAGCCGACGAATACGATACGGCCTTCTTCGACAAGCGCTCCAAGTTCGTGCATTACCGGCCGCGCACCGCCATATTGAATAATCTGGAATACGACCACGCCGACATCTTTCCCGACCTGGCCTCCATAGAAACCCAGTTCCACCATCTGGTGCGCACTGTGCCGGCGCAAGGCCTGCTGATTCGCCCCGCCGTCTGCGACGCGCTGGACCGCGTGCTGGCGCGCGGCTGCTGGACCCCGGTCCAGACCTTCGGCCCCGGCGGTCGCTGGCAGGCCCTGGCCGGCAACCACGCCTCGCACTTCGAAGTCCGGGACGGCGCCCGCAACCTGGGCACGGTGCAATGGACGCTGACGGGCGAACACAACAAGATGAATGCGCTGGCCGCCCTGGCGGCGGCGGTCGGCCTGGGCGTCGCACCGCAAGCCGGCATTGAGGCCCTGTCCGCCTTCCAGGGCGTCAAGCGGCGCATGGAGCTGCGCGGCACCGTGCGCTCCATCGACGTCTACGACGATTTCGCGCATCACCCCACCGCCATCGCCACCACGCTGGCCGGCCTGCGCAAGCAATTGGGGACCAAGCGCATCCTGGCCGTGCTGGAGCCCCGCTCCAACACCATGAAGCTGGGCGCCATGGCGGCGCGCCTGCCCGATGCGCTGGCCGAGGCCGACCTGGTCTTCTGCTATGGCGCCACCGAAGGCAAGCACGCCCTGGGCTGGGACCCGGCCGCCGTGCTGGCGCCGCTGGGCGAACGCGCCACGTCCTACTCCGATCTGGATAAAATGGCCGAAGCCATATGCCGGGCGGCCCAGCCCGGCGACTCCATTCTTGTAATGAGCAATGGCGGATTCGGGGGCCTGCACCAGAAGCTGCTCGACCGTTTATAAGCTCCAACCGCAAAGGCAGGTGCGCCATGATTCTTTATCTGCACGGCTTCCGCTCGTCGCCCAAATCGCACAAGGCCACCCTGCTGGCCGCGGCGCTGCGCGAACGCGGCCTGGAAAACGAATGGATAGCCCCCCAGTTGCCCGCCAGCCCCAGGCGAGCCATGGAACTGGCCGACTACCTGATAGAGCAGGCCCGTGAAACGCGAGGCATGGACCCCGGCAAGGACCTGACCATCATGGGTTCGTCGCTCGGGGGCTACTACGCCACTTGCCTGGCCGAACGCTGGAAATGCCGCGCCGTCGTCCTCAACCCGGTTGTCTATGCGGCCAGGGACCTGGCCACCCAGGTGGGCGAACACACCATGTACCACTCCGACGATCCCTTCGTTTTCCTGCCGGAATACGTGGACGAACTGGCGGAGATGGCGGTGGGCAGGCCCGCCCACCCCAAGCGCTACTACCTGCTGGCCGCCAAAGGCGACGA
This sequence comes from Burkholderiaceae bacterium, assembly GCA_049646585.1. GTDB lineage: Bacteria > Pseudomonadota > Gammaproteobacteria > Burkholderiales > Burkholderiaceae_B. The sequence continues at coordinate 3,238 of JBARWC010000104.1, forward strand.
AGTGCTGGACTGGCACGAAATGGCCGACTGGTTCGAAGGCTGCGAGGGCCGCATCCTTGAAGGCGGGGACCACGGCCTTTCCGACTTCGAGCAGTGGCTGCCCGAGGTCCTGGCATTCGCGCTGCCGGCAAGCTGACAACTTTACACATCACCTCACGCGCGCATTCGCGCATCCCGACGGATCACTATGTACGTTCTTTACGAAGACAGCGGAAATTTCAAGGCGGAAAAGATTTTTTCGCAAAGCGACTCGACCATGCAGGTCGAGTCCGAGTCAGGCAAACGCAGCAAGATCAAGAACGCCAGCGTACTGTTCCATTTCGACCAGCCAGCGCCCGCCGCCCTGCTGGAGCAAGGGCAGGCGCTTGCCCAGACCCTGGAAATCGATTTCCTGTGGGAATGCGCCCCGCAGGAAGAGTTCGACGCCGCCACCTTCGCCCAGGACTATTTCGGCAAGCCGCCCAGCGCGGTCGAAAAGGCCGCCGTCATCTTCGCACTGAACAGCGCCCCCGCCTATTTTCATCGGCGCGGCAAGGGCTGCTACCGCCCCGCCCCTCCCGACATCCTGGCGGCGGCCCTGGCGGCCATTGAAAAGAAACAGAAGCAGGCCGCCCTGCAGCAGGCGTGGGCCGACCAGATGGTTGCCGGCACGCTGCCGCCCGAAATCGCAGCCGTCGCCCAGACGCTGCTGACCCGGCCGGACAAGAATTCCATGGAATGGAAGGCCTTCGACGCCGCCATGGGCACGCTGGGCGTAGGCCCCGAGAAACTGCTGCTGTCGCTGGGCGCCTGGCCGCACGCCCTGGCGCTACACCAGCACCGCTTTCTGTCCACTCATTTTCCCAAAGGCACGCAGTTCGCACCGGTGGAGGTGGGCAGCGTGGGCGCCGACCTGCCGCTGGCCGAGGTTACGGCCTACTCGATGGACGACAGCAGCACCATCGAGATTGACGATGCGCTGTCGGTATCGGCACAAGACGGCGACCTTGCCACCATAGGCATACATATCGCCGTGCCCGGGCTGGCCGTCACCCGCGACAGCGAATTCGACAAACTGGCCCGCGCCCGCATGTCGACGGTCTACATTCCCGGCCTGAAGATACCCATGCTGCCGCCCGAGCTCATCGGCGCCTTCTCGCTGGATGCCGGCCAGCCCAGGCCCGCGCTGTCGCTGTACGTGCGAGCCAACCTGGCCACCGGCGAGCTGCTTTCCAGCGAAACCCGCCTGGAACGCATACAAGTGCGCGAAAACCTGCGCCACGACGTCCTGGACGAGGCGGTGACGGAAGAAGCGCTGAACGACCCGGACAGCGCCCTGCCCTACGGCGAATGGCTGCGCCCCTTGTGGCGCCTGGCCGGGCATCTGACGGCCCAGCGCGAGCTGGTGCGCGGCAAGCCCGAGAACAACAATCGCATCGAATACTCCTTCGCCCTGGACGGCCCTTACGACGACCCCGACACCCCTGTGCGCCTGATTCCCAGGCGGCGCAACGCGCCGCTGGACCGCCTGGTGGCCGAGTACATGATACTGGCCAACAACCTTTGGGGCGGCCTGCTGGCCAAACACGGCGTGCCCGGCATCTACCGCTCGCAACAGGCGGGCCGGGTGCGCATGTCGACCCATGCCCTGCCGCACGAAGCCATAGGCGTGCCCCAGTACATCTGGTCCACCTCGCCTCTGCGGCGCTATGTGGACCTGGTCAACCAATGGCAGATACTGGCCACGGCCGAACACGGTGTATCAGCCCGCCTGGTGGCCCCCTTCAAGCCCAAGGATGCCGACCTGTTCGCCATCATCGGCGCCTTCGATTCCCAGTACGCGGCCTGGGGCGACTACCAGTCGTCCATGGAGCGCTACTGGTGCATGCGCTGGCTGCGGCAGCAGGGCTTGCATACCGTCCAGGGCACCGTGCTGCGCGACGACCTCGTGCGCCTGGACTGCGCGCCGCTGGTGACCCGCGTTCCCGCCCTGCCCGAGCTCGAGCGCGGCCAGATCGTGACGCTGGATATTCTTGGATTCGACGAACTTGCCCTTGAACTGGATTGCAGGCTGCGCGAAGTCGCCGCCGCTTGATCCACCCACCGGGCCTCAAGGCCCATTGAGGTTAACAGGCCCCAGGCCCAACCGACATGCCCGTGCTTTCCGTCCCGCCGGGGCTGCATGCGCCCCGCAACGATTACCTGCGCATCGCGCTGGTCTTGTCGCTGGCCATCCACGGCGCGGCGCTGACGCTGCGCTTCGTCGCCCCGCCCGTGCCGCCGCCCAAGCCCTCGGCCCTGGAGGTGACGCTGGTCAACGCCCGCAGCGAGGCGGCGCCGATACAGCCCAGGATGCTGGCGCAAAATGACCTGAACGGCGGCGGCGAAGCCGCGACCGGCCAGGCGGCCTCTCCTTTGCCGCGCACGGCGACCGAATCGGCCGACGAAGTGGTGCTGGCCGCCTTGCGCAAGCGGCAGGAAGAGCTGGAAACGGAACAGCAACGTCTGCTGACGCAATTGCTGTCCGAACAGCAAGCCAGGCCCGAGCGCAAGCAACCCGACCTGTTCGAGCAGTCCCAGGACCCCGGCGCCGACTCGCGCCACCAGGAAAGCCTGATACTGAACGCCCGGATCAGCGCGCTGAAGGAGCGCATAGAGCGCTACAACGCGCAGCCCAGGCGGCAATTCACCGGCCCGTCCACCAAGTCGGTGGACTATGCCGAATATGTCGAGGCCTGGCGCAAGAAGATAGAATTGCTGGGCACCGAGCACTATCCCGATCAGGCGCGCGGCAAGGTGTACGGCAGCTTGCAACTGACGGTGTACATCCGTCGCGACGGCTCGCTGGAACGCATAGAAATCGACCGGCCCTCCAGCCATGCCGTGCTCAACCTGGCGGCCTCGCGCATCGTGCAACTGGCGGCGCCCTTTCCGCCCTTGCCCGCGGCCATCGCCGCCAGGACCGACGTGCTCGCCATCACGCGAACCTGGAACTTCGTCAATCAAACACTGGAAACCGCCACCCCATGAGCTCTTCCGGAACACCGAAACGCTATGGCGTGGTCGGCCATCCCATCGCACAAAGCCGCTCCCCCTTCATTCACCAGGCATTCGGGCGCCAGGCCGCCATCGACCTGTCCTACGAGAAGATTCTGGCCCCGCTGGACGGTTTCGCCCGGACCGTGCGCGAGTTCTTCGCCCAGGGCGGCGCGGGCCTGAACATCACCGTGCCATTCAAGGAACAGGCCTTCGAGCTGGCCCGCGAACATCTGTCGGAGCGCGCCCGCCTGGCGGGCGCCGTGAACACACTATGGATGCGTGACGGCCGGCTACACGGCTGCAATACCGACGGCGTGGGCCTGCTGACGGACCTGGAAAGGCTGGGGCATAGCCCAAAAGGCAAAAACGTGCTGCTGGTCGGCGCCGGCGGCGCGGCCAAGGGCGTGGTGCTGCCGTTGATGGAAGCGGGCTGCGGCATGCTGCGCGTCGTCAACCGCACGGC
>JBARWC010000105.1:0-3616 GCA_049646585.1 Burkholderiaceae bacterium
CGATCGCTGCGACGCCCGGAGCGTCCGCCGCGGCGTCGTCGCCCAGGACGCGCAACCGCGGATAGGCCGGGCGCAATTCGGCCAGCGCCTCTTGCGCCGCCTGCCGGGACGGGTAAAAGCGGTCCGTGCGGGCCACCACCGCGCCCTCGTGCACGGCCACCAGCCAACATCCCGCGCCGTCGATCTCCATCAGAAAAGCAATGGTGCCCGTGGAAAACAGCAAGGCAACACTCTGCGCCGCCGAATGCAGGGTTTTCTTGTCCCGTCGCCCTGTTTTCAATGTCAGCAGGCCGACCGACCCGGCCCCGGCCCCGGCCAATACACAATGCGTGGACCGATGGCGTTTGGCGATGCGCATGCCAAGGCGGTCGGCCCGGGCTCCGATCAAGGGAAACCAATCCAGGCCGAACACCAGGGTCGCGGTGGGCAGGGTAAGGGTCAGGTATCCGCTCATGGCCTGACCTAAAACCCTTCCTCGAGCTGGGCCGTGACCACCATGACGGTGGTCAATTGCTGGCTTGCGGCACGGTCGCTGCCGCCCAAGGCCAGCGGCATACCCGGATTCAGGCGCCGGCCCTCGGTTTCCTCTTGGGTGCGATCAAAGCCGGAAATGATCAGGGGCTGGCCCGGCTGCAGCACCACCTGTTGCACCGTGCCGTTGCCGTCGATGGTGACCTGCTGCAGTTGCAAGGGGTTGTCGCGGCTGCCGAACATGACGGACTTAAGCGGCTGGGCGACGGTATTGTCGTATGCGACCGACAGCAGGATCTGGCCATCGTCCTGCGCATCGGGAACCAGCGTCAGCAGCGAGCCCACGGTTTCCTCGCGCTGGCTGACCGAAACCGAAGGCAGGGCAAGCCCGCCGCTCTGGCCCAGCGCCGTGGTCTGGACCTTGTCGATGTAAGAAAACGTCGTGCGCACGGCATGCGTGACCGGCCTGCGGTTCAAGGTCAGCACGGGCAGGCTGCTGCGACGCACTACCCTGCCCACCTTGCTCAAGGCCTTGATCACCGCCTCGGAGCTCTTGAACGGCCCTTGATTCAAGCCTATGCCCAACGCCCCCGCTTCGGCCAGGCCCGAGCCCGGCATGCCGAAAGCCGCCGCCACCTTCGCGCTGGAAAACACCAGGTTCCAGTCCAGGCCGGCTTCGGCGCTATCCTGTACAGCCACCGTCAGCTCTTCGAACACCAGGCGAACCCGCCGGGTCAGAGCGCGATTTTCCTGCTCCAGATACAAGGCTATCCGGTTCAACACCTCGGGCGTGTCGGTCACGACGATGGATGAACTGGCACCGGGCTCGGCCACCACCACGCCGGAACGCGAAAGAAAAGGTTCGATGCGCGCCCGCAGCACCGCGAAGACATCGTGGGCCGGGCTGTCCAGACTGGTTCGCGAAGTACTCACGAAGCCTTCCGTTTCATTGCGGCCACCCAGTCCCAGCGAAGCTTGCGCGTTGGCGTTGAGCATCAGCGCGCGTACATTGAACACACGGGTTTCAGTCCGATAGAACTCGATGCGCTCATTCCGATAGGCCCATGCCACACCCAACCGCGCCGCGATCCGGTCCAGTATGCGAGCCAGCGGCGCCGGCCCGCCCGATAGCGCCACCGTCGCGGGCGCGGCAAACGCCGCCCCGGTTCCCGCCGCCCCCAGGCGAGGAAGAAAATGATCGAGCGGCAGTAAAGCATCGGGCCGGACGTGCACGGGGATGCCTGTCGCCGCCGTGATGCGCTGGGCCAGCGCTGGAAGATCCATTTCGCCATTGGCGAAGATCAAGGTCGTATTCACATTGGCGCGCAGTGCCAAAGGCAGGGTCAGCTCGCGCGCCAACGGCTGCGAACGCCCCGCCAACCAAGGCCGCGCAACATCCTGGGCCGCGCGGCGCGCCTCGACGCTATCCGTGGAACGCGAGAAGCGCTCATGGCCGGCCTGGACTTCCGCTTGCCTACCGTCCATCGACGCCGCCAACTGCCGCATGCGCTCGCCCAGCGCGCAGCCCGACAACAAGCCGCCACAGCAGGCCACCACCACAGCCCACCTCAAGGCCCTGCTCATGACGGCCTCGTCGCGCCGACGGTACGGTCGCAAGGCTGCGCATAGGGCACCACGCGCAACACACGATTCGAATAAAAGCACGGCTGCGCCGGCCTGTCCGCCAATTCCGTGGACGCCACGAGTTCACGCACCGCCAGCTTGAAATCGGACTCGAAACTGGCTGCGCCAACGACAGGAATATCCGCGTCGATGGCCCAATGCTCAGGCTCGAACGTCCAGCCCGCCTGCCGCGCCCATCGCACCAATGCCGACCGCAGCGTCAGGTCTTGCGGTCCGACCTGATAGCGCTCCACCGGCGCATCACCAGACAGATCAAAACTGGCGGCGGTAAACGCGGGCGTCGTCGGCGCCGATGAAGTCGATGGCGTCGGGGCTGACGCTGATGCCGACAGCCCCGAGCTCGATGACTTCGAGACCGGCGCCACCGAAGACGGAGATGTCGAAGACAATGTCACCGAAGCCAATGGTGCCGGAATCGACGGCATTGAAGTCGATGCTGCAGGCTGCGACTGCGAAGCCGACGACGCCGGTGACGACACAGTGGAGAGCGAGCCTGATGCTGTCGTCGCCTGTGCCACCTGTGCCGCCGGAGCCGACGAGGTCGCGACAATCGACACGGGTGAAATCGTTGGATCAAGGGCCGGCGCATCGGCACGCGATGCTGGCGGCAATGCCGCCCCTTCCTTCGCCGCCCGTTTTACCGTGCTTTTAAGATGGCCCCCGCGCAAGACCAGCATGGGCCATACGCCCGCCAGGACCACATACGGCCCCTCTCGCGTATACGCCAGCGGCCCGCCGCCCTGATCGCCGGCAAAAATCGCCGGCACAGGCTGCTGCGGTGCAAACTGCAGCCAGGTTTTCCGCCCATCGTCGAACACCTGCACCGGCGCCACAGCCCGATGGCCCGACAGTTCCCAGTCGAAGTCGTACTGGACAGCCGTCGCCTTATCGGCCCGTATCGCACCCAACAAGGACGGCCAATCGTGCACGCCGGCACAGGCCGGCAGGAAACAAAGCAAAAGGAACGCAAGAAGCAATCTGGCCATCGTCCGCACCCAAAACAAGTCGTCATCGCCAAACCTTGGCATTGACGCCCATCTTGCTTGCGGCCAGCCCCTCGTCGCCAGACCGAGATGTACGGATAGAATTTTTTATCGCTGTAAAAAATTCATGAAAACCATATATAAAACAGTTGTTTAAATAGGATTTCAGCCCACGCAGACAGCAAGCGATCGATAGGCTGCAATTGCCCACATCGCTGCGAAAAGGCCGCGAACCAATAAACCACTCACCGCTGACTGTCGGTGGATGGCGGGCCTGCCGCCCCCTGGACGATTTGCCGGTAGGCAGCGTCGAGCCCAGCCCCACCGACACCAGCCCGCGCGTATCGCGGGTACTGGCGATGACAAAACCCCAAAACCCGCCATACAAAATACGCGCAGCCGTGGCGTTGCGGATGGGCGGGCGCGGCGTTTAGGCGTGCGCCGCATGCTTCCGTAGGGAAGGCGGGGGATTTCGGCGGGCGCTGTCTGACCGGAGCGGCACGCAGTGACGCGCAGGG
>JBARWC010000106.1:0-14288 GCA_049646585.1 Burkholderiaceae bacterium
GCGTAGGCATGGTCAGCATGATCACCAGGTAGGAAAAAGACAGGGCGGCGGTGAAGGCCAGCGTGCCCCACGCCTTCTGTTCGGCCACCACGCCCACGAAGTAGGCGCTGAATACTGTCGTCAGAACGACGGTGGTATAGCCGGAATTGGCAAAGTCGTACATGGCCCAGGCCCAGACTTCGCGTTTGCCTATCCCGGGATTCAGGAGGGAGCCGGCTTCTGCCGCCGGCCCCGTCCCGGCATCCGATGTCGGTGCCGGGTCTTGCATCATAGCTTCAGGGCGGCAATCCCGGCACGGGCGATTTCGACGTCTTCGGTGGATTTCACACCCGACACGCCCACGGCGCCCACGACCTGGCCGTCGACAATGACCGGCACCCCGCCTTCCAGCATGCCTTCCAGGCCGGGCGCCGACAGGAAGGAAACACGCCCCTGGTTGATGCTTTCTTCATAGAGGCGGGATTCGCGGCGGCCCAGGGCGGCGGTGCGCGCCTTGGCCGGGGAAATCTGCGCCGAGATCGGCGCGGCGCCATCCAGGCGCTGCAAGCCCAGCAGATGACCGCCATCGTCGACGACGGAAATTGTTACTTGCCAATTCTGTGCGACGGCATGTTTTTCGGCTGCGGACAATATCGTTTGCACATCGGCAAGGCTCAATACAGGCTTGGTTTTCATGCGTTTCCCTGGAAATAGATCCGTTAGTAATAATGAATGATAAAAGGTCACCCTTCCTTCCGGGCTATAGACTAGCCCGCCGCGAGCCCAGAGTAAAGCCCGGTTTTTTTCAGTAAAACTGCTTTACGCAAGCGGCTTGAACCGTTAAACTCCCCGGATTGCTAACGTTCAGTTTGCATGAAACCCCATGTTTTTAGCGACAACTTGCTGTTGGATGGCCCCGGTTTTGCTCTTAATTGATACAAAATCGAACATCCGGCAAGTTTGTTTCATGCAAATGAAAACCAGAAATTATGCCGCCGCAACGACTACTCCGCCATTCTCCGTACATTAATTCATCGATCGTAATACGCGGCGTAAAGTCATTGGTGCTTGTCGCAACCATGGTCCTTGCCGGTTGCGCCACCAATGCTCACCAGCAAGCCGCCGATACCAACCCCACCCGTATTGCGCGCGATAATTACCTGTCCCACATTCAATCCGATCCGCTGGGGGCATATTTCTCCAAGCAGGATCAGGCCTACTCCGCCCCCCCCGCAACCACCAAGGCCCTGGCCAGCACCGCGCTTAGCGTGCTGGGCATCAAGTATCGCTTTGGCGGCGAAACACCCAATACGGGCTTCGACTGCAGCGGGCTGGTCATCTACGCCGCCGAAAAATCGCTGGGGCTGAAGCTGCCGCGACGCTCGGCCGAAATCGCCCGCGAAGGCGTCTCGATCAAGACCGGCGACCTCAAGCGCGGCGACCTGGTGTTCTTCAACACACGCGGCCACCGCTTCTCGCACGTGGGCATCTACCTGGGCGACCGCAAATTTGTCCACGCCCCTCGCAAGGGTTCCGTCGTCCGCATCGAAGACATGGACATCGACTACTGGAAAAAGCGCTACAACGGCGCACGCCGCCTGGCCAGCAACAACGCCAAGGACATCCTCTCGTCCAACTGACACGGGCAACCCAACCGGTTTCCCAACGCAAAGGCCGCGCACACAGCGCGGCCTTTCTGCTTCAAGCCCGAAAACGCGACCCAGCTATCTTGGCCTGACACGGCCGCCAGGCCGCGATGCGCCGCCTTCCAGTGCCATCGGTCTGACTGCCGCCTTTAGCGGCAGCTCGGCCTTGGCATTCGAGCCGGAGCACGCCTCACAGTAGCCGCATTGGTTCAGCGCCTGTTTCATGCTGCATACCGAGCGCCGGCAGGCCAGCACACGTATCCCGGCTTTTTGCGCCGCCGCCCGAAACGTCTTCATGACATTGTGGCCCAGGAAATCGGTAAGCAATATCAACAGCTCCGTGCCCGAAGGAAGTTGCAAGGTCTTTTTCTGGTGAGAGGGGTCGCGGCCGCTGATGTGATGGCGGATGGCGATGTTATGGCCTTTGAGAAGGTCGGGAATATTTCCCAGCCGATCGGCCCCTACGACTACAGCGCTGACGAGTTGAGACATGGCGGCTCCAGAGCAAGAAAGAATGTACCGTAACGATAATCATTCTTATTTCCATTGTCAATACACGCAAGCAATGAATTTTTTGCACCGCTCGTTCGTCCCGGGCCTGGGCCGGCACGCCGCAACGCTCAGTCGGATTTGGGGCTTTTGTCTATGGCTTCCTGGACCACGTCGCGCGTCAATTCCGGAGCCAGCATCTCCAGCAACACATAGACGTAATCGCGCAGGAATACGCCCGATTTCACCGCCACGCGCGTAACGTGCGTGCCGAACAGATGGCCCGCCGGCAAGCCGACCAGTCCCTTGTCGCGCCGGGGATCGAAAGCCATGCCCGCGATAATGCCTATGCCCAGACCCACGTCCACATAAGTCTTGATGACGTCGGCATCGATGGCCTCCAGGACGATGTCGGGGGTAATGTTGGCGGCCGTGAAGACCTCGTCGATGGCGCCCCGCCCCGAGAAGGCGTGGTCGTACGTGACGATGGGATATTTGGCCAGCTGCTTCAGGGAAAGCGTCTTGGCGGCGCTGGACGTCAGCTCGGCCAGAGGATGATCGGGCCGCACGACAATGGTGTGCTCCCAGGAATACACCGGCATGGCGGCCAGGCCTGGCGTCAGCGCCAGGGTCTCGGTCGCGATGGCCACGTCGGCTTGCTCGTGCAGGACCATCTTCGCCAGATGCGGCGGGTTTCCTTCGGCCAGCGACACCCGGACCTTGGGAAAGCGTTTGCGAAAGGCCGGTATGACCTTGGGCAATATATAGCGGGCCTGGGCGTGGGTGCAGGCAATGACCAGCCCGCCCTCGTCGCGCCGGGCGAATTCATCGCTGACCTTCTTCAGGTTGTCGACCTCGCGCATGATGCTCTCGATGACCTGGGCCACGACATGGCCCGGCTTGGTCAAACCCTTGATGCGCTTGCCGTGTCGCTCGAAAATCTTGACCCCCAGTTCATCCTCGAACTCGATGATGGCCTTGGACACGCCCGGCTGCGAGGTGTAAAGCGTACGAGCTGCATCGGTCAGATTGAAATTGCGCCGTATCGTTTCGCGAACAAAGCGGAATTGCTGAAGGTTCATAAAAAAATAGCCCTATAAGAAGGGCTATTATATGGAATAAAGAAACTAAAATATATTATTTATAGTTATAAGCTTACTTCATGGAGATCGTAGTGTTGACTCCCGTGGCGTGAGCCGACCAGCGGGCGGTAACCGTTTTGGTCTGCGTCCAGAAATGCACGGCTTGCTTGCCATTGGGACCCAGATCGCCCAGCTTGGAAGCGCGCGACCCGGTAAAGCTGAACCAGGCGACCGGCACGGGGATGGGGATGTTGATGCCAATCTGGCCCACATCGATGTTGTTCTGGAAGTAGCGTGCCGAGCCACCGTCCTGGGTGAAGACCGCCACGCCATTGCCGTTGGGATTGGCATTGATGAAATCCACCGCTTCTTCCAACGTATCCACGCTCACTACGGACAGCACGGGCCCGAAGATTTCCTCGCGGTAGATGCTCATGTCGGCCTTGACGCCCTGGAACACCGTGGGGCCCACGAAATTGCCTTTCTCGTAGCCCTTGACGCTGAGCTTGCGGCCGTCCAGCACCAGTTCGGCGCCCTCGTCCACGCCCTTCTGGATCAAGCCTTCGACCCGCTTCTTGGCAGCGGGCGACACCAGCGGCCCCAGGTCGGCATCGCGGTCGGAACCTATGCTGACCTTGAGCTTCTTGGCACGCTCGATGAAATCGGGCAGCCAATCGCGCGCCGCCCCCACCATGACGGCAACCGACGTCGCCATGCAGCGCTGGCCGGCCGCGCCGAAGGCCGCGCCTATCAACTGGTTCAGCGCCACTTCGCGATCCGCGTCGGGCAGGATGACGCAATGGTTCTTGGCGCCCATCATCGCCTGGCAGCGCTTGCCGGCCTCGGAGGCGCGACGGTAGATCGCCGTGCCCACATGCGTCGAGCCGATGAAGGAAATAGCCTTGATATCGGGGTGGTCACACAAGCCGTTGGCAATGTCGGGGCCGCCATGAATCACGTTCAGCACGCCCGGCGGCAAGCCGGCTTCCAGCGCCAGTTGCGCCAGCATCAGCGAAGAGCTGGGATCCTGTTCCGAAGGCTTCAGGATGAAGGTATTGCCCGCCGTGATGGCCATGGGGAACATGAAGCACGGCAGCATGATGGGAAAGTTGAAGGCGGTAATGCCCGCGCACACGCCCAAGGGCTGTATCAACGTATAGACATCGATGCCCGTAGCGGCATTCTCGGCGTACTCGCCAAGCTGCAGGGACGCCATGGCGCAGGCGTGCTCGATGACTTCCAGGCCGCGCCCCACCTCGCCTTCAGCGTCAGGCAGAGTCTTGCCATGCTCCAGCGAAATCGACTTAGCCAGGGCGGCGGTGTTGTCGCGCACCAGCTTCTGCAGGTTCAGCATCACGCGGGTGCGCACGGCCTGGCTGGTGTTGCGCCACTTGCGGAAAGCCTCTTTGGAATCGGCCACCGCCATGTCCAATTCTTCTTTCGTGGCAAAAGGCACTTGCGCCACGACTTCCTGCGTGGCGGGGTTGACGACATCCCGCCATTCGGTGGTCTTGGATTGCACAAGCTGCCCGCCTATCAGCAGCGGGATACGGGGTATGGCACTCATTCAGGTCTCCTTGGCGCATTCATGATGCGAATTACAAATAATCCAAACCGGGCGCATCGGCCCGGCATGCTTAAGCCCGGAACACGCCCGCGCAAGCGCGCGGCGCGGTCCCGGCCATGTTCAGCCCTTGGTCACCAGCGGGCAGGTCGATTCGGACAAAGGCTGGAAGGCCTCGGCCGCCGGTATGGTGGCCACCAGCTTGGACAAATCCCACTCGCCCTTGGACTCGGCCGGCGTCTTGACCTCGTAGAGATACATATCGTGTATCACGCGGCCATCGGGCCGGATCGAGGCATTGTGCATGATGGGATCCTTGATGGGAATCTCGCGCATCTTGGCGGCCACCACATCGCCTTCCGTCGACTTCGTGGCGGCGACGGCCTTCAGATAATGCCGCACGCTGGAGTAGACCCCGGCCTGCGTCATGGTCGGCTTCAGGCCGTCAAAGGCCTTGGCGAACCGGCTGGACCACTCGCGCGTACCCTTGTCGAAATCCCAATAGAAGCCGTCCACATAGGTCAGGCCCTGGGCGTTCTCCAGCCCCAGCGCGCGCAAGTCGGACAGGAAGATCAACAGCGAAGCCAGCCGCTGGCCGCCCGCCACAATGCCGAATTCACGCGCCTGCTTGATAGCGTTCACCACGTCGGCACCGCCATTGGCCAGCGCCACCACCTGCGCCTTGGAGCTTTGCGCCTGCAACAGATAAGAGGCGAAATCGGGAACGTTCAGGGGATGCAGCACCGAGCCCACCACCGTCCCGCCCAATTGCTTCACCATGTCTTCAGAGCCCTTCTGCAGGGAATGGCCGAAGGCATAGTCCACGGTAATGAAGAACCACGACTTGCCGCCCTTATTCACCATGGCCCGCACCCCGCCTATGGACTGCGAATACACGTCGAACATCCAATGGAAGCCCACCGGCGAGCAGCTTTTGTTGGTCAGGTCGGTGGTGGCGGGCCCCGAAAACATCACGACCTTGTTCTTTTCCTTGGCGATGCCCTGCACCGCCAGCGCCACCGCCGAGTTGGTCAAGTCAGCAATGGCGCTGACGCCGTCGCGATCAAACCATTCGCGCGCCTTGGCGGCGCCCACATCGGCCTTGTTCTGGTTATCGGCCGACACCAGCTTGATGTCCATGCCCTTACATTCGGCCGCCAGGCAATCGTCTATGGCCAGCTTGGCAGCCGCCACCGACCCGGCGCCGCCCATGGAGGCATAAGTGCCCGACATATCGGTCAGGATGCCGATCTTTACTGGAGGCGCCTTGGCGGAAGCGCCGGCGGCCAAGCCCATGCAAAGGCTGGCGGCCAGGGTGAGCGTCAATGTCTTCATTGCTTGTCTCCGGTCTTTGTCGTTATAGCGTATCCAGGAGCCAGGCCGGCGGAAGCGATTCGTTCGCGGCGCAAGCCGCCCGATCTCATCCGCGCCATGGCGCTGGCCTCCTGGCCGTTTTTCCAGTGTAGTTGTCTAAAAAACTTATTTCCACGACAATATTTGCACATTCAATGCTAAAAAATGCACAAGGAGTTCCATGCTCGACTGGGACGGACTGCGGTATTTCCTGGAAGTGGCGCGCACCCAGCGCGTCAGCGCCGCCGCCGCGCGGCTGGGCGTACAGCACAGCACCGTCTCGCGCCGCATCCAGGCCCTGGAACGCGAACTGGACACCCGCCTGTTCGACAAATCCAAATCCACCGGCTTCACCCTGACCGAAGACGGCCAGCGCTTCTTCGCCTACGCCGAACAGATGGAAGGCACCCTGATCAAAGCCCGCGAAGACATCCTGGGACAATCCCAAGGCCTGTCCGGGCACCTGCGGGTGGGCTCCACCGAAGGCTTCGGCAACTACGTGCTGACCCCGCTCATGGTCGACTTCCAGCGGCGCTACCCCGCCATCACCCTGGACATCATGCCCGTGCCGCGCTACATAAGCCTGTCCAAGCGCGAAGCCGACATCGCCATATCCCTGGAACGCCCCCAGCGCGGCCCCTACCTGTGCACCAAACTGCTGGACTACTCGCTGAAACTGTACGGCAGCACCGACTACCTGGCCCGCAGCGCGCCCATACGCAGCCTGTCGGATCTGAGCAAGCACAGCTTCATAGGCTATGTGGAGGAACTACTGTTCAGCGACCGCCTGCGCTACCTGGACGGCATCACCTCGCCCGACCGCGTCACCTTCAAAAGCACCAGCGTCATCGCCCAATACCACGCCGCCCTGCAAAGCCAGGCACTAACCGTCCTGCCCTGCTTCATGGCCGCCCAAGACCCGCGCCTACGCGTCGTGCTGGAAGACGAAATCACCATAACCCGCAGCTTCTGGATGCACTGCCACGAAGACCTGCGCCACTCCGGCCGCGTGATGGCGCTGTGGGATTTTCTGAAGAAGTCGATTCAGCTTAATACTCCGCTGTTGCTTGGGGAGGCGAATGGGTTGCGGTATTTGTCTTGAGGGGTGGGGGGGGATTGCGTTTGTTATATTTGCGCTGACGCAGTTTTAGCAAAAATACGGCGGCTACAAGACTGACGGCAGATAGACAGCACGACAGACGAGCAAGCCTTTGCGACGGTGTTGTCGAACGTGTCGTGCAACTCTCCTCAATATCTGATAGCCGTTATAGGCTGTTCGAACTGATGACTCAGCATGAGTTCATCCACTAGAAAGAGGTTTTTGTTTGGGTACAGAAGAGAGAGCCAATTTTTCGGCAAAGACAAAGCAAATCATAGCTGCAGCAGTAAATTGGCAGTGCTCAGTCCCACTATGCAAGAATCCAGCTATGGGCGCAGATAACGGGAACACCATAAACGGTGGAACCGCATGTCACATTTTTAGTGCAGCGAAGAATGGGCCGCGTGGCCGTGGCGGGCTAAGCAACGACGAACTCGAAGATGCCAGCAATGGTTTGTGGTGCTGTGCATATCATGGACGCGTTATTGATGCTAATCAAGGAGCAAGCTTTCCAGCAGCACAGTTACATATGTGGAAAAGGCTTGCGGAAGGTCGCGTTCGCCGCGCCATGGCGGTCCAGAGCGCAGAGCTGGGGTGGATACACAAGTTCTCACTTTCGATACGTACAAGCTCTGGACGCCTATGGGAGCCTTCCTTGACCCTTCAGAAAAACAACTTGCTTAGAGGAGGAAATAAGGCAGGAAAGACATTGATACTGGAAGCGCTTGCCAGCATCTCTGCAAATCGCCACGCATGGCGGCTGCGCCACTTCTCGGAATTTTCTATCGAGCTAACCTACGAAACTTTGACAAGAGAAGGAATTGCGAAGGTGAGCTGTGGCGGAGATGACCCGATCCAACGTTCGCAAAGTGGTGCACGAACAGCAATTCCTCCGCTCGACGTGAAGGTTCTCTATCTTCCGTCAACTGAAGAGCACATCCCAAAAGGTCAAACCAGCGTAGGGTATCTGACTCACGCCCTTGGCGTCGATGAGGACATCCTCTATAGCCTAGCACAATCGGTGTCAGCCAATCCCAACAGTGGTATGAAAATTACTCTCCGAAGGGACGTTCAAGACGAAACAAACTTAACAACGGAAACTGAAGAGAACGGTCGCGCTGTATTCGTAGTGTTGAACAAGCATGGTTTCGAATTGCCGTTCAATTCTCTTTCGGGAAGTGAAAAGGCACAGGTAATGGGCTCACTGTTAATTGCCCTGGCCCGTGAGGAGGTAAAGTCGCGCCCAGTTTTGCTCTGCATAGATGCATTCTGGCGGCTCGACAACAATATGTTTCGAAAAGAGCTCCAAATATTGGCGGAAGAGCACATCCAACTACTAATCGTTACTCCATATGGCTTTTCTGAGGAACAGGCATTTCACAACTTTCCCGACTGGAAGATACTAGATTTCGCTTCAATCAAAAATTCTGACACTCCCATGTAGTAGGCATCCTGGGCACCACAACAGCCGATCCTCAATGGATTGTTTCTGGTGAGCGACCGACAGCGAGGCAGGCTAGTCAAGAAGGCGTTGCATATCCGCTATCACTGGATATGAAGTGGCTCTCTCCACCAGAAAGAGACCTAGCGTCCACGCAACCCACTGTTAAATAGCCAACATTTAACATTGCATGAATGCTCATGATCAAGGAAGGCTACTCTAGGATAGACTCATCATGGTCGCTCTGCATCCTTCAGCCAATCATTCACTCCATTCACTCCCAAAGCCAGCAATGTATCCTGCACCGCAACCACACGTTGCAGCATAGCCCCTCCGTCTGATTCTTCTTGCTCTTCAGCCTGTGCAAATAGGCGGGTCAGAAGCTGTGTGAGGTTGTTCTCATGGTCGTACAGGTAAGGCTTTACCCGTCGAACATAGTTCAGATAAATCTCCGTACATTCCAGAGCAAAAATCGGATCACGAGTTGATGTTGCGTTTAACCACACATCGAATCCATATACGTCTCTTTGTGTGGATTCAGTCTCGGCTTCAAGCAAGGTAAAGCAACGCTTAATCAGTTCAGTCGGCATTGAAATCAGCGGTGTTTTTTCTCTGAAAAGGCCTCTGCATTTGCGCGCTACAACGGCAGCATTAGGGTTTGCAGCACTTAATCCTTCCTGAATACCTGTCAGGCATTGATCGCGGTGTTGCTGCATATTGCCGGGGTGTGTCCAGACGCTCGCTGCACCACGCCAAAGCTGGCCGGCGTTTCGCGATATCAATTCAGAGAGGAAGGTGGAGAAGTCAATATGCTTCGAAAAAGCAGCCAAGGCTGAAATGCGTCCCCAGGTTTCCAAGTCTTTATCTTGACCATCGCGGTAGAGACGTGACAGCCATGGGTCAACAATGTCGAATCTCTGGTGGTAAGCGTGATACAAGCACGGCTCAGCCATAGCCCAAAGTCCAGTGGTGCTTTCGTGCATGGCAAGATCAAACAGTTCCCAGCCCAGATCTGGTTGAAGGCTCTGCAAATACGGTAAGCGCCTCAGGATCAGGGTGCGGATGGCAGGGTGCTCGTCGGCGGTAAATTGGCGCAACGTTGGCGTCAGAAATTCAGGCCAAGTCAAATTACTTTCGTGCAATCGAGTGGCCATGATCATTAAGGCTTCCACAACGTGACCACGTGCCATATTGATGCCGCTAGTAAGTAAATCGACGGAATCCCCCGAAATGGAACTCTCTTCCCGAAGCGTTAAAAAACCGAGCGTCAAGAACACCAGTCTTCCAGCAGACAGCGTGTTTTGAACCACGTGTGCACAGGCTTGCAGCGCATTCGAGGCAGTGCGGTTGTGGTGCCAGTGGGCGGGGTGTCTTTCCAATTCATCCAAGATGTGCTGCCCCAATGCAGCGGCATCTGGCTCCTCAATGGGTGTCCAACCGTTTGGGCTTTGCAAGTTGCCGTGACGATGAGCCAAATAGGTAGCTACACCGCCCATGATGTCATCGCGAAATCGATTGGAGAGTTGTGCCCAATGTATCTGCAACAAGCGCAAAAAGCGTGTGGGATTACGTGAAGCGGCCTCTTGCAACTGCCTGCCAACTTCTCGTTCTCCACCCACTAGAAAATCATCAAACGAATTCCGGTCGTACCCGTTGTAGTGGGCCAATAGTCGCAGCACTGTGTCATCGCTTGCAGAAAGAAAAACTTCAAAAGAAAAAGGTGCACCCACCATGCCACCACGCATACCAATGTCAGGTTGGAGCTCTATAGGCCAGCACGATTTTTCACATTCATTCAACACCTCTTGGGTGGCAGACGAGCGCAGATGACATGGGATAGCGAGAATCAGCTGCGCTTGCTTTTTCAGCACCCACGGCCGGTACCTCGGATCGGCAGCGTCCTCCTGATGAAGGCTCAGAATGGTTGTCTGAATCGCATCTTGCGCCGCACCATGAAGCTGCGAAAATGAGCTCTGCATCAGCAGACCCAATTCATAGGAAAGATCTGATTGCAGCAAGGGCTTATCGCGCAACAGGCGTCCAATCACATCAAGGTTGGCTGCTGATGCCGCCGTGCATGCGAGGATGGCGAAATAACGTAACGCACCTTCGGCGCTGAAACATAGACGTTCACGGTTTTTTCTCCACCAATCGGAATAAGTGTTTGCATGGTGCATGACAGCAGATTCAACCGCATCCAGTAGGATGCGATCACTATCCACATGCCGATAGTCGACTTGGCTGTGTGTGTCGTTGTAAGACGTTTCGCGTAGGAACCCACTCCAGTAGCTTGCTCGGGTGTCTCCATAACGCAATCGTTTGATTTGGCTCCATCGTTCAATAGACGAAATGGCCATGTCCAGTAGAGCGGTAGAATTCTGCATTCGATCCGCAAGAAACTTGTTGTTACTGTTACCAAATTCATGCGGCTTGCAATGTAGTTTCGAGCCAATGTGATGTCGCAGTACATCCTCGTCGTTGATGTCGCCCGCAACGTAGTGCCACAACACCGAATCATCCAGATTGCCGGCTTTCATGCAGTGCGCAAGCGCATGTCCAAGAAAGCTGTGCTCCTGACGTGGTAATTTGAGCAAGATCAGCAGCAAGGGTTCAAGCAGCGCCGAATGATTGACATGAATTTGGGTGATGCCATGTGCCATCGAATGGACAAACTGGGCTTTGTCCACGCCGTCCATGGTCAGCACCTCAACCCAAAACGCGACTACCCCCGCCGTATCGTCGTTTTTCCACTGTGACACCCGGTGTACATGTGTCGTCAGTCCGTCCAAATCCCGCGAGTCTTTCAACATCGGAACCAGATGCTTAAACCAAAAGTGGTGCCATTCCAGCCGAATTGCTTGGGTGTAGATCACCTGAAACACTTCACGATGCGTCGCCCTTAGGTCACGTATCAATGGCCAGTCGTCGTCCTGAGGAATTTGCTCCGCAAAAGACTCCGCCACTAGGCGGCGAATGTGGAAGGCGTGCGTGCTCGTCAAAACGGTGCGCAATTGCTTTCGGAACTCGCGTCGATCCCTTGTGGCCAATTGCGCGATAAAGCTGCGAATACTGGGGCGCACAAAAGGCACAGGCGGCAGGTTTTGAATGAACGCATTCAAACTCACACCTTGTCGCTCTGTCCCGCTGATCACCAGCACATCCAATAGGGTTTGATGTCCAAACGTCAATTGCCCGTCCTGCATTTCAATCAGCACATTGTGACTTAGCAACGCCCTCAGGGTGTCTTGAGATGCAGAAAATCGCAGCCTGGGCACTGCCAAGCTGCGCAGCCTGAGCATTTCCGAGGCCATGGCCTCGATAGCTCTCATCGCAGCATCTCCCAGTGCGCTATTGGATTGAACGACCGTTGTCAGATAACGCTGTGCCAATGCTTGGCTTGTCACCACATTAAAGCTGCCGCCTTGCTGCGCCAGCTCCACATATAAAGCCAGTTCACGCGGATTGCCGATTAACTCACGTGTGGCTGCATCCGTGACGGAAGCGTCAATGCCAAGCTTGACAAGCAGTGGGGTAATTTCCGTTTCCCAATCCAATGGCTGGCAAGTGAATTCTTTATCCCACACTCTTTGCGCAATGCGCCGATCGTAATGGCGGTCAAAGTCACGACATGCTGTGATGACGGTGACATTGGGAATAAGTAGTAGCTGATCAATTTGAGCCAGAAAATATGTCAACACTTGATGTTCTCGAGCAATGGACAGAACATCTAAGGAATCAATGACCACCACAACATGGGCATCCTCTGCCATGCGTGCAACCTTGCCCACCCATTGCTCGGATAGCCCTTGAGCTTGGCGGTCTTGTGCTGTGACAAAGTCTGCGAACTCGCGTGATTGAATGAACAGCGGCACCAAGTCTGAGCGGGTTTGGGCGAGGTGTTCCAACTCATCTTGCAAGGCAAGCATCACGCAGGTTTTGCCCGATCCTGGCAACCCGGTCAGCAAAATGGAACGATGCTTGGCTGCAATCGTTGCGAGGATATCGTTGATCAGTGGGCTTGGAATACGCTCATTACCAATGTCTCTGCGCCATATCCGACCAATGGCAGAGGTGCTCTGAAATGAAGCGCGAACTTCCACCACATCTACGAATGGAGTCAGCATTGATCCGGCTTGATTCAGTAGGTCTACGAGATCGGCCTTGGTGAGCCGATGTTGTGTAGCGAAGTTGTGACCATTTCCGTTGACTCGCATTCCAAGGCAATCTAGACGTGTCCACAGGGCGTTATAAGCCGCTGAAGGATTGCTGACCAATCGGCGTAAACGTTCGTGCAGCAGTGTCTGCATACGGTCCAGGTCGGGGCTAACCTCAAAACTTGTTCGACTCAGAAATGTGTAAGTCGAGAGCTTTGGGACCTGTTGGGCAAGTAGTTTTTCTAGCTGTGTATCCGTCTCTTGATGCGCTATACCAAGATTGGCTTGGTAGGCGGATTCATCAGCGTAACTGGTGCTGAATTCGCGCAACGCTGCTAAGTCGCCAAAATTGTTGCGTGAATAGAAGCGAACCATCACCATGTCATCGCAGGCAAGCAAGCCTCTCGCTTTATGCAATTCATCGCTCAAGTCCGCTATTGACCAAGCCTTGAACGCTGTTTGATTCTTTTTGCATTGGCAGCAAATTCTGCTGCCGTCTGCTTTTCCAATCACTACATCGTCCACCAACCACGTAACTGAATCAATCTCGAGCCATTGATACTCTGGCTCTGATAAAACAGTTAAAGCCCAATCAAGGGCAACAAGAGTTTGATAACCATCTCCGCGGTTGGATTGGATGCCTGCCTTGCTCATTTTTCCCTCTTGAATATTGCAGATGCCTCGAAGCCAGTCAGTATGAACCACACCTGCTTCCGTGGAGGCTTCAATCCGGCCACAAGCGGTCGCTCAATGACTGTTTTGGGCATCAGCCGCTCGGCACCAGTACGTCCGAGCTCAAGATCATCGAGAAGCTCTCTCGCAAGTTCAAGAATGTATTCGGATCGACTTTGAGTCATTAGGAATAACAGGCAGTTAACATTTGAAATCAACAGTGCCGAAAGCGTCGGCTGGATTTTGTTATAAATACTATACAGGCGTATGCGAAACGAGGTCGGGGCACGGTTTGCGGCATCGGTAGGGCATCGAGCGGCGCGTAGCCGCTGAAACGCATAGCTAGTTGATGTTGCGTACACCTCCAGCATTAGGTTCCTTGGTGCCTTGCTGGGTGACAGCTTTTCGGCATTAACCTGATTGGCAGATCGGAGGGCGACACGAGCCCATTGCGGCAAGCAGTAGCAGCCCTTTGAGATGGTACGTGTCGAACGGACACAGTCAAGCGTCCGGCCCCGACCCAACGCAGACTTTCGGCGGCACTGTCAAGCATCCGCTTTGCCGTGATAGTCTTCGCAGTTCTCAAGATCAATTTAGTTTTGATCGTACAGCACATATGAGGTCAGGCATGGCCTAACGGGCCTCTGCAACGTAGCGACTCCAACACGTAATCAAACCCCAAGGCGAGATGGGCAGGCAAAGGCTGGGCGACCTTTGAGCAAGCCGCAGGCCCGGCTCGGAAGCGGGGGCGTAAGAGGACGCGCTGTCTGAATGACTCAAGCAGCCGGGGGCTGCTTGAGTCATGAGTT
>JBARWC010000107.1:0-8362 GCA_049646585.1 Burkholderiaceae bacterium
CAGCAGGCCGATGAACACCAGCGAGCGCGCGGCGGTGATGTATTGCAGCGCCAGCGCCGACAGCAGCGGGAAACCGACCACCACGCCCAGGGCCACCGTGGCCAGGCTGGCCATGTCGCGCGAAGACGGGCGACCATTGCGCTGCATGAACAGCAGGACCAGGGCCAGGATGCCGGCGATGCCGCCCCGGGCCGCCGTCAGGAATACCGGGTCGAAGCCGGATATCGCGACGCGGGTGGCGGGCAGCGATCCGCTGAAAATGACCACGCCCGCCAGCCCGTTCAGCCAGCCCTTCGACGCTTCGTTCATTATTTTCCTTGTAGGGGTGCAATGCTTGGAATGATGCATCCCGTCGTCTCGCGCCGCCAGGGACAAATCAGTACAATTATAAAAATCTGTACTGGCATGTGTATAGGTACAGTTAGGTCGGTGGCTGTGCGCAAAGGGGGCGCCACGATGGAAGCAAGCACATTGACGGCGCGGGTAATGCGCGAAATCCACCAGCGTATTGCCGGGCGCCAACTGATCACCGGCGCCCGCCTGCCGTCCATCAGGGCCCTGGCCGGCTACATGAGCGTGTCCAAGTCCACGGTGGTCGAAGCTTACGATCGCCTGGCGGCCGAGGGGACGATTTTCGCCCGGAGAGGATCGGGCTTCTATGTCTCGGCGCCCGTGCCTCCTTTGTCGCTGGTGGACATAGGCCCCAGGCTGGACCGCGAGGTCGACCCGCTATGGGTGGCGCGCCAGGCGCTGGATGCCGAAGACGGCTTGCTCAAACCCGGTTGCGGCTGGCTGCCGCCGTCGTGGCTGCCGCAAGACAGCCTGCGCCGCGCCCTGCGTTCGCTGGCCAAGGCGGACATCGAGATCTTGTCCAACTACGATACGCCCTTGGGGCATGCGCCGCTAAGGCAACTGCTGGCCCGCCGGCTGCACGAAAGCGCCATCGATGCCGCCGCCGACCAGATCCTATTGACCGACTGCGGCACGCAGGCGCTGGACCTGCTGTGCCGCTTCCTGCTGGAGCCGGGCGATGCGGTGCTGGTCGACGATCCCTGCTACTTCAACTTCCACGCCTTGCTGCGCGCCCATCATGCAAAGGTCGTGGGCGTGCCGTATACCCCGACGGGGCCGGACCTGGAGCGCTTCGAGCAGGCGCTGGCCGAACATAGGCCGCGTCTATACCTGACCAATTCGGCCTTGCATAATCCCACGGGCGCCGCGCTGTCGCCCGTGACGGCGCACCGCGTGCTGAAGCTGGCGGAACACTACGAGCTGACCATCGTCGAGGACGACATCTTCGCCGACTTTGAACCCGAGCCCTCGCCGCGCCTTGCCGCCTTCGACGGCCTGAACCGCGTGGTGCACGTGGGCAGTTTTTCGAAGACGCTTTCGGCCTCGGTGCGTTGCGGCTACATAGCCGCCCGGCCCGAATGGATAGACGCCCTGGCCGACTTGAAGATAGCCACCACCTTCGGCGGCAGCCGGATGTCGGCGGAACTGGTTCACCGGATGCTGAAGGAAGGCAGCTACCGCCGGCACACCGAGGGCTTGCGCCTGCGCCTGGCCCACGCCATGGGGCCTGTGGCCGAGAAGCTTGCCGCCCTGGGCATCAAACCGTGGATGCAGCCGCGCGGCGGCATGTTCCTGTGGTGCGGCCTGCTCGGCGGGGCGGATGCGGTCGAACTCAGCCGCCGGGCGCTGGAGCACGGCGTCGTGCTGGCGCCCGGAAACGTGTTCAGCCTGTCCAAATCGGCAGGGTCGTTCTTGCGCTTCAATGTGTCGCAATCGGGCGACCCCCGCATGTACGAGGTGCTGCGCGCGCTGTTGAGCCAGCCGGCCCGCCGGCCTGCCGCCGCACAGCCGCTGCATGGCCGCGCGGAGGCGCCCGGCGCGGACTACAGCGCCGTATCGTAGGTTATGGTCAGCGGCGCATGGTCGCTGAAGCGCTGCTCTTTGTAGATGGCGGCGGACTTGGCCGTGGCGGCGATGTCGGGCGAGGCGATCTGGTAGTCGATGCGCCAGCCCACGTTCTTGGCCCAGGCCTGGCCGCGATTGCTCCACCATGTGTAGGCATCGCCGGTGGCGTCGGGGTACAGGCTGCGGTATACGTCCACCCAGCCGATTTCGTCGAACACGCGGGTCAGCCAGGCGCGCTCTTCCGGCAGGAAGCCGCTGTTCTTCAGATTGCCCTTCCAATTCTTCAGGTCGATTTCCTGGTGGGCGATGTTCCAGTCGCCGCACAGGATGACCCGCCGCCCGCATTTGGCCAGCTTGCTCAGGTGAGCGAAGAAATGCTCCATGAACACGAACTTGGCCGCCTGCCGGTGGTCGCCGCTGGAGCCCGAAGGCAGATAGACCGATATGACGGATAGGGTGTCGTAGACCAGTTCCAAATAGCGGCCCTCGGCGTCGATTTCGGGAACGCCCAGGCCTTCGATGACCTGCAGCGGCTGGCGGCGCGCATACACGCCCACGCCGCTATAGCCTTTCTTTTCCGCGTAGTGGAAGTAGCCGTGGTAGCCCGATGGGCTGAGCATGTCGGCCGTCATGTTGTCGGCCTGGGCCTTGAGTTCCTGCAGGCAGATGAAGTCGGCGTCCTGGACGGCGATCCAGTCCAGGAAACCCTTGCTGACGGCGGAGCGGATGCCGTTCAAGTTGGCGGATATTACGCGGAGCATGGTTTGGCGTCTCGGTATGGGTCAAAGCATAGACTTTAACCGATGCCGGCCAAAGGCGAGGCCGCCCGCCTTCGGGGCTCAGGCCGCGGCGGCCTGCCCGAAGCGGAAGCTGGACGCGGTGATGCCGGCGAAGGCCTGGGTTTCGTGGTACACGCAGACGGCGGCTTCGCCTTCGGCGGCGCCCGCCGCGACCATCAGGGGGATCAGGTGGTCTTCGCGAGGGTGGGCCAGGCGGGCCGCGGGCGCGCTTTCCCAACCGCTCAGTAAGCGGCCGCGCTGCTCGACGGGGCTGTGCAGTAATACCTGTTGCAGCCAGGCATCGAATTGCGCCGAGGCCGCGGAGCCTCCGCCGAAAATCTGGCGCAGGTTATGGTAGCTGAGGCCGCTGCCTATGATGAGCACGTCTTCGTCGCGCAAGGGAGCCAGGGCGCGGCCAAGCGCCAAGTGTTTTTCGGGATCGTACTGCGTGTCGATGGAAAGCTGGACCATGGGCACGTCGGCATCCGGATACATGACGAAGGCGGGCACAAAGGCGCCGTGGTCGAAGCCGCGCTCGCCGTCCTGCTGGACGGGCAGGCCGGCGGCCCGCAGCAGTTGCTCGACGCGCCCCGCAAGGCCCGGATCGCCGGGCGCCGGATACTGGATATCGTATGTATGGGCCGGAAAACCGTAGTAGTCGTAGACCATGGCGGGCTTGGGCGCGGCCATGACCTTGAACGCGTCCGAGGTTTCCCAGTGCGCCGATACCATCAGGATGGCTTTGGGCTTGCGGCCCAGCTGCGCCGGAATGTCGGCCAGCGAGGCGGCGAGGGCGGCGTTGCCGGCTTGCATGTCCGGCATATAGGGCCAGGGGCCGCCGCCGTGCGAAATGAAATAGGTGGGTAGTTTCATGATAGTCCGACCGCTCCCGGCGCTGGCCGGGAGGGCTTGGAAAACGCTGGTTTATTCCGATTTGCCGCGCAAAGCGTCAATGCTCCAGGGGCCGGGGCCTGCAAAGATCAGGTAGAAGAAAATAAAGCAGAACAGAACGGCCGCTTCGCCGCCGTTCATGACGGGGAAGAAGAACATGCCCTTGGCCGCGACATGGCCCATGAAATAGGCGGCTGCCAGAAAACCGGAGGCGATGAAAGCGGCGCTGCGTGTGAACAGGCCGATGATAAGCAGGCCGCCCGCGACCAGTTCAATAAGGCCCGCAACACCCATCAACGAAAAAATCTGCAGGCCTTCGATGGCGCTGCCCGGCATGCCGAAATACTTGGAGGTGCCGTGCCACAGCAGGCAATAGCCGGCCACGATACGCAAAATGCTCAATACGCGTGGGGCCCAGATAGTGCATGAATTCGTCGTCATAGTAATCCCCGTAGATTTGGTGGTGCTGCGTTGAAGTGTGTTGCTTGCAAAAACCGGAAGCCGGTCCTCGGCCATTTACCGGGTGAAAAGATCGTTGCTTCGAAAATCGGATATGTCAATGATTTACACTAAGAAAGTTTAATAGAATAATAATAGGAAATACATAGCCGATTAATTATTGATTAATTTCCTGATAGGAAACAATGGACACCTTGGTCAGCTTGCGGGTTTTTCGGGAAATCGCCGAGGCGGGCAGCTTCGTGGCCGCCGCCGAGCGCCTGTCCATGTCGGCGCCCATGGCCAGCAAGCATGTGGCCCACCTGGAGCGCGAACTGGGCGTGCGGCTATTGAATCGCAGCAGCCGCAAGGTCAGCCTGACCGAAGCGGGCACTCTTTACTACGGGCAATGCCGCAGCGCGCTTGAAACGCTTGAACTGGCGGCTGCCGCGGTGGGTACCGGGGTCGAGGTTCCGCGCGGGACCCTGAAGGTAACGGCGCCGGTGTGGTTTACCAACCCGCGCGTCGTCGGCGTCCTGGCTGAATATCGGCGCGCTTTTCCCGAGGTGGTGCTGGACTTTCGCTTCACGAACCGCAAGATCGATCTGGCGGCGGAGGGCTACGATCTGGCCTTGCGCGTTACCCGGGACCCGTCGTCGCAATTGATCGTGCGGCCCATTTGCGCCATACATTTCTACCTGGTGGCCGCGCCCGCTTACCTGACGGCCGGGGTACCGACCTGCATCGCCGATTTGTCGGCCTACCAGGGCATCATGCCCAATTACCTGAGTACCGACACCTTTGAATTCGAAGGCCCGAAAGGCAAGGCCCGCATACGGCTGGAGCCGGCAATGAAATCGGACGACTCCACGTTTTCCTACCATGCTGTGCGGGCCGGGATGGGAATAGGCTTTCTGCCGGGCTGGCTGGTCGACGACGACCTGAAGTCGGGCGCGCTGGTGCAGGTGCTGCCGCAGTATCGCCAGCCGCCTTACGATATGTATGCCAGCTACATCAGCCGCAAATATCTGACCTCGAAAGTGCGTTCCTTCATCGATTTCCTGGCGGCGTCGTTGGGCAACAGTTCTTTATGACCGATAATAGCGGTTTTCATTCTTCTGGCTGAACCATGGCTGATTCCTCCAACCGCGCGGATTTCGTGCGCTTCTCCCTGGACCAGGGCGTCTTGCGTTTTGGGCAATTCAAGGTCAAATCGGGGCGGATCAGCCCTTATTTTTTCAATGCCGGCCTGTTCAATACAGGCCGCTCGGTAGGGCGTCTGGCGCAATTCTATGCACAGGCACTGGTGGACTCGGGCCTGGATTTCGACATGCTGTTCGGCCCCGCCTATAAAGGCATTCCGCTGTCCACGGCGACCTCGGTGGCGCTGGCCGGCCATCCGGCGCTGGCCGATCGCGACGTCCCCTTCGCCTTCAACCGCAAGGAAGCCAAGGATCACGGCGAGGGCGGCGTGCTGGTGGGGGCGCCGCTGCAAGGCAAGGTGGTGATCATCGACGACGTCATCACAGCCGGAACGTCGGTGCGCGAGTCGGTGGAGATCATCAGGCAGGCCGGCGCCCAGCCCGCCGCCGTGTTGATCGCCCTGGATCGCATGGAGCGCGCCGGCCCGGACGACGCCTTGTCGGCGCATTCGGCGGTGCAGGACGTTGCGGCCAGCTACGGCATGCCGGTGATCAGCATTGCGTCGTTGGCCGACATCATGGCCTTGTTGGACGGCGATGCCCGCCTGGCGGAGCATCGCGAGGCCGTGGCGGCCTATCGGGCCCGCTACGGCGTGTAAGCCGTGGGGCCCGGCGTCGTGGGCGCCAGGCCGGATTCCGGCCCGGCTTTCTAGCCCAGCTTTTCCTTGAGCAGGTCGTTGACCTGCTGCGGATTGGCCTTGCCCTTGGCGGCCTTCATGACCTGGCCGATCAAGGAGTTGAAGGCCTTTTGCTTGCCGGCGCGGAATTCTTCGACGATGGCCGGGTTGGCGGCCAGCACCTGGTCTATCATGGCGCCGATGGCGCCGCTGTCGCTGATCTGCTTCAGGCCGCGGGCTTCGATGATGGCGTCGGGGTCGCCGCCGTTCTCGCCCGCCCACATGGCGGCGAAGACGTCGCGCGCCATCTTGTTAGAGATGGTGCCGTCGATGATGCGCACGATCAGCGCGGCCAACGCGGCGGGGCGCACCGGGCTTTGCGCGATGTCGGTTTCGTCGCGGTTCAGCGCGGCGGAGAGTTCGCCCAGCACCCAGTTGGCGGCCAGCTTGGCCTGTCCTTGGGGCAACAGAGCGGCGGTTTCCTCGAAATAGTCGGAACTGGAGCGGGCCATGGTCAGTTGCGCCGCGTCGTAGGCGCTCAGGCCCAGGTCGGACTCGAAACGGGCGCGCTTGTGCGCGGGCAGTTCGGGCATGGCTTCCTGCACGCGCCGCACCCAGTCGGGCGCGATGACCAGGGGAGGCAGGTCGGGGTCGGGGAAATAGCGGTAGTCGTGCGCGTCTTCCTTGCTGCGCATGCTGCGGGTTTCGTCACGGTCGGAATCGTACAGGCGGGTTTCCTGGACGACCTTGCCGCCGTCTTCGATCAGTTCGATCTGCCGGCGGGCTTCGTAAAGAATGGCGCGCTCCAGGAAGCGGAAGGAGTTGACGTTCTTGATTTCGCTGCGCGTGCCCAGTTCCGTCTGGCCCTTGGGGCGGACCGAGACGTTGGCGTCGCAGCGGAACGAGCCTTCCTGCATATTGCCGTCGCAGATGCCCAGCCACACCACCAGCCCATGCAGCGCGCGGGCATAGGCCACCGCCTCGGCGGCCGAGCGCATTTCGGGCTCGGAGACGATTTCCAGCAAAGGGGTGCCCGCCCGGTTCAGGTCTATGCCCGTGGACGATTCGCCATGCGGCCCGGTGTAGTCTTCATGCAGGGATTTGCCCGCGTCCTCTTCGAGGTGTGCGCGGGTGAGGTTGACGGTTCTTTCCTGGTCGCCGACGAAAAAGCGGATGGAGCCGCCCTGGACCACGGGAATCTCGAACTGGCTGATCTGGTAGTTCTTGGGCAGGTCGGGATAGAAGTAGTTTTTGCGGGCGAAGATCGAGCGCGGCGCGATATGGGCGCCCACCGCCAGGCCGAACTGGATGGCGCGTTCGACCGCGCCGCGGTTCATGACGGGCAGGCTGCCCGGCAGGGCCATGTCGACTTCATTGGCCTGTGTATTGGGCGCGGCGCCGAAGCGCGTGCTGCTGTCAGAAAAAATCTTGGATTCGGTGGAAAGCTGCGCATGCGTTTCCAGGCCGATGACGATTTCCCATTCCATTATCGTTGTTCCGGTTTGCGTTGGTGCCAGTCGGTGGCTTGCTGGTAGCGGTCGGCCACGGCGAGCAGGCGGCCCTCGCTGAAATAATTGCCTATGATCTGCAGCCCGATGGGCAGGGGGCGCTGGGCGTCGCCGAAGCCGCAGGGCACCGACATGGCCGGCAGGCCGGCCAGGCTGACGCCCAGGGTATAGATATCGGCCAGCCAGTCGGCCGTGGGGTCTTCGCGGTTATCGCCTATGGGCTTGGCGACGGTCGGCGTGACGGGCCCCATGATGAGGTCGCATTGGCCGGAAAAAGCCTGCTGGAAGTCGTTGACTATCATGCGGCGCACGCGTTGCGCCTGCAGGTAATAGGCGTCGTAATAGCCGTGGGACAGCACATAGGTGCCTACCATGATGCGTCGCAGGACTTCGGAGCCGAAGCCTTCGGTGCGCGAACGGCTGGTCATTTCGGCCAGGTCGCGGTATTGCGCGGCGCGGTGGCCGTAGCGGACCCCGTCGTAGCGCGACAGATTGCTGGATGCCTCGGCCGGCGCAATGACGTAATAGGTGGGGATGGAAAGCTCGGTGCGCGGCAGGGAAATGCCGACGCGCACGGCGCCCAGCGATTCGAAGGTTTGCAGGGCCGATTCGACGGCGGCGGCCACGTCGGAAGCCAGCCCGGCGTTGAAGAATTCCGTGGGCACGCCTATGCGCAGGCCTTTCAGCGGCTGGCTGCCGGCCGCCTGCTGGGCGGCCAGGGCGGCGTCGAAGTCCGCCCGGATGCGGCCGGGCGCGTTGGCGGCGCCGTCGCATTGTTCCAGGCTGGTTGAATCGCGCGGGTCGAAGCCGCTCATGGGGTCGAGCAGTTCGACCAGGTCGCGGGCGTGGCGCGCGATGGGGCCCGCCTGGTCCAGGCTGGACCCGTAGGCGATCATGCCGAAGCGCGACACTGTGCCGTAGGTGGGCTTGATACCGCTGACGCCGCATAGCGCGGCCGGCTGGCGCACCGACCCGCCGGTATCCGTGCCGGTGGCGGCCATGATCAGGCC
>JBARWC010000108.1:0-7427 GCA_049646585.1 Burkholderiaceae bacterium
AGGTGGCCGGCCAGCTTCAGGCGCTGGGCCTCGCCGCCGGACAGCGTCGGCACGGGCTGGCCCATGCGCACGTATTCCAGCCCCACGTCGGCCAGCGGCGCCAGGCCCCATTGCACGTCGCGCAGGCCGCTGAAGAAGTCCAGGGCTTCGCTGATGGTCATTTCCAGGACTTCGTCGATGGATGCGCTGCGGCCCAGGTGCTCCACCCTGACCTCCAGGATCTCGGGACGGAAGCGCTTGCCGTCGCAGTCCGGGCAGCGCAAGTAGACGTCCGACAGGAACTGCATTTCCACGTGCTCGAAGCCGGTGCCGCCGCAAGTCGGGCAGCGTCCGTCGCCGGTGTTGAAGCTGAAGGTGCCCGCCGTATAGCCGCGCTCTTTGGACAGCGTGGCCTGGGCGAAGAGCTTGCGTATGGCGTCGAAGGCGCCCACATAGCTGGCCGGGTTGGAACGGGCCGTCTTGCCGATGGGGGTCTGGTCCACCATGACGACTTCGGCCAGTTGCTCCGCGCCCAGCAGGCGGTCATGTTCGCCGGGGGCCTCGGTGGGCTTGCCTTTGTGCTTGAGGATGGCCGGGTACAGGACGTCTTGTATCAGCGTGGATTTTCCCGAACCCGACACGCCCGTGACGCACACCAGGCGCCCCAGGGGAATGGACAGGGAAACATTCTTCAGGTTGTTGGCCCTTGCGCCTTCCAGCAGCAGGCGGGGCGTGTTGGCGGCCACCGGCATGGGGCGCGGGGCCTCGACGCGCAGGCGGTCGCCCAGGTAGTTGCCGGTAAGGGTGTCGGCCTGGCGCAGTTGCGCCGGCGTGCCGTCGAAGATGATTTGCCCGCCGCGCTCGCCCGGCCCCGGGCCGATGTCCAGGATGCGGTCGGCGGCCACCATGACCTGCGGGTCGTGTTCGACGACGACCAGCGTGTTGCCGTTGGCGCGCAGGCGATGCATGACCTCCACCACGCGATGCATGTCGCGCGGGTGCAGGCCGATGGATGGCTCGTCCAGCACGAACAGGGTGTTGACCAGCGAGGTGCCCAGGGCCGTGGTCAGGTTGATGCGCTGGACCTCGCCGCCGGACAAGGTGCGGCTTTGCCGGTCCAGCGACAGATAGCCCAGGCCGACGTCGCACAGGAACTTAAGACGGGTGCGCACCTCGGTCAGCAGCAGGTCGATGGCGGCGTCCAGGCTGGCGCCGAAGCTGATGTCCTGAAAGTAGTCGCGCACGCGCTCGATGGGCAAGCGCATCAGGTCGTGTATACACAGGCCGGGCAGGGAATCCAGCAGTTCGCGGCTCCAGTCGGCGTTGACGGGCATGAAGCGAGGATAGCGTCCATCGCCGTCGGCATGACTGCCGCTGCCCAGGCGCCATAGCGTGGCTTCGGGCTTGAGGCGCGAGCCGGCGCAGGCCGGGCAGGGCGTATAGCTGCGGTATTTGGACAGCAGGACACGCACGTGCATCTTGTAGGCGCGCGACTCCAGCCAGTCGAAGAAGCGCTGTGCGCCGTACCACTGGGTTTTCCAGGCGCTGGGGCCGCCCTTCCAGTCCGGCGTCCCATCGATGACCCAGCGCTTCTCGCGTTCGTCCAGGGCTTCCCAGGGCGTACCCAGCCGCACATTGGCCGCGCCGGCGTATTGCTCCATCTCGGTCTGGCATTCTTTGTAGCTGTTGGTCTGCCAGGGCTTGATGGCGCCGCCGCGCAGGGTCTTTTTTTCGTCGGGCACGACCAGGCCGTAGTCGATGCCCATGACGCGGCCGAAGCCGCGGCAGGATTCGCAGGCGCCCAGCGGGGAGTTGAAGGAGAAGGTGCTGGGCAGCGGAGTGCTGTACTCGATGTCGCAAGCCGCGCAATGCAGGCGGTTGCTGAAGCGCCAGGCGGTCTCGGCGCCGCCCTCGTCGGCCGCTTCCGGCATGGCGTAAACCGTGACGCGGCCATCGCCTTGCTTGAGCGCCGCGTCCAGCGCTTCCATGACGCGTTGCGGCTCGGCGGAACTGTAGCGGAAGCGATCCTGAACCACGTGCAGGACGCGCAGCTTCTCGGCCTTGGCCGTCCGCTTGCCTTTACCCTTGCCTTTGGGGGCGGGGGGCGTATGCAGCCGCGTTTCCTCGTGATGGATGCGTGTATAGCCTTGCTGGTCCAGAAAGCCCCGCACTTCGTCCTCGGTGTAGTTCGAGGGAATCACGATGGGGAAGGTGATCACCAGCCGTGGGTCGCCCGACTGCGAAAGCGCGGCCAGTTGCTGCTGGATGGATTCCGGATTGTCGCGCTGCACGCGTTGGCCGCAGCACTGGCAGTAGAGCCGGCCCAGGCGGGCGAACAGCAATTTCAGGTGGTCGTTCAGCTCGGTCATGGTGCCGACCGTGCTGCGCGAATTGCGCACCGGATTCACCTGGTCGATGGCGATGGCGGGCAGTATGCCCTCGATGCGGTCGACCTTGGGCTTGTCCATGCGGTCCAGGAACTGGCGCGCATAGGGGGAAAAGGTTTCCACGTAGCGCCGCTGGCCCTCGGCGTAAAGGGTGTCGAAGGCCAGCGAGCTTTTGCCCGATCCGGAGACGCCTGTAACGACCAGCAATTGGCCGGTATTGATGTCGACATCAAGGTTTTTCAGGTTGTTCTGGCGTGCGCCGAAGATGCGGATACGTGAGCTCATGACGATATGATAATCGTTCTGCCGGGCGTCTCCCGGCACCCCCGTTTTTGTGTTGGGGGATTGTTTTAGGGTAGAATCACGGGTTGACTGAATTTTTAGGGGCCGCGTGTTTGCGAGCCTTGCATGCACAGATCGGAGATCATCATGGCAGAAATCAAACGTACGCGTCGCAATACCCTGGAACGCCGTTGCCTTGGCAAGGCCTTCAAGCGCCTTTTCGTGCGCGCGCCCAAGGGCGTTTTCAAGATGCTGGAAAAAGTAAAGCGCGTCTAAGCATCAGGGCGAAAGCCCTGAATTTACGCGGCCTTACATGGCTTTATGACGCTTTTGTGTCATATTGTTAGTATGGCAAGAAAACCGCAGATACCAGGTCTGCGGTTTTTTTTTGGCCTATGATGACCAGCATAGGCATATAGATAAAACAGCGTTAAAAGAAAACGACATGTCCACCTGGCGCCATCTTTTTACAGTCGTGACGCCCACCTACAACCGGGCGCACACACTGGAAAGAGTGTATTCATCCTTGCGTGAGCAATCTTTCCAGGACTTCGAGTGGGTGATCGTGGACGACGGTTCCACCGACAGCACTCGCGCCATGGTCATGGGCTGGCAGCAGGAGGCCAGCTTTCCCATCCACTATATGTGGCAAAAGAACCAGCACAAGAAGACTGCTTTCAACCGGGGCGTGCGCAAGGCCAGCGGCGAGCTGGTGGTGGCGCTGGACAGCGACGACAGCCTGGACGCCAACGCCTTGTACACCATGGCCATGGTATGGGGCGAGATCCCGCCGCGCGAGCGCTCGCGCTTCGTCGCCATCACGGGCCTTTGCGCCCAGCCCGACGGCCGCATCGTGGGCGATATGTTTCCGCGCGACGTCTTCGACGCCACCGCCCTGGACATGACCTTCAAGTATCACGTGAAGGGCGAAAAATTCGGCTGCCTGCGCACCGACGTGCTGCTGCAGTTTCCCTTCCCCGAAGAGATTGCGGGCTTCGTGCCCGAAAGCCTGGTCTGGCGCGCTATTGCGCGGGCCGGCTATCTGACCCGCTTCGTCAACCAGGTGTTCCGGGTGTATCACGACAGTTCCGATTCCCTGAGCAGGCAGGCTCGGGAAAGCCAGCAGCACGCCATGGGCCTGTGGCTGCTGGCGCAGGATACCGTGGTGGAATGCCTGCCCTGGTTTCGCTATCAGCCGCAGGCCTTTCTGATGGCGGCGGCGCGCTACACGCGCTTTTCGCTGCATCTGCGGCATAGCCGGCAGGCGCTGCCCAAGGGGCATGGGCTAAAAGGCCTGGCGTCCTGTGTTTTGGTCGGCCTGATGTGGCCGGTGGGCGCCATGCTGTATGTGCGCGACCGCATGCGGGCCCAGATGGCCTAGGATAGCGCGGCCGCGCTAGTACTAGTGCAGCTTGCGCGGCAAGACCGTGTCGTCCAGCCCGTAGTCGTCATCATCGTCCTCGTCGTAGCCGTCATCGTCCGAGTCGTCATCGTCCGTGTCGTCGGCGGCGGCCAGTTCGTCGCTCATGATGAAGGGCAGGATGTCGCGCAGGTTTTCCGTCCAGGCGATTTCCTCGCCTTCCTGGTTGACCTTGATGAAGCGCACGCCTTCCAGGTCGGACAACTGGATGGCCCACAGGTACTCGCAATCGAATACGTCGCCGTCGGCGATGGTCATGCCGCCGGTATTGCCGATAAGCCTGGCGCCGGCGCCGCCTATCTGCACGAGTGCGTGATCGGCGGGATCGTCCTGGACGTCCAGCGGCACGCCGAAGACCACCCATTCGAAGCCGGTTTCCTCGGCGTCGATGAGTTCGGCCAGAACGGGCTTGCCCATGTAGGCGCTCAGCGCGTCGGCGCTACGGCCCAGCAGGTCGATCTCTTCGGCGGTGAAAACGAGTTGGGGGTCGGCTTGATTGGGCATGTCGGGCAACTGAAAATAAGCAAGCGATATTTTAAGGCATCCGGCCGTGCTCCCCAACCGCCCTCCGGGCATATCGGACCCGCGCGCCAAGGTTTTCCCGTAGCGCCTACAATCGGGCCTTTATATCCATTCATTCTTTGTTTTCCTGTTATGGCTCAATACGTATACACGATGAATCGGGTCGGCAAGATCGTGCCGCCCAAGCGGCAGATACTGCGCGACATTTCCCTGTCGTTTTTTCCCGGCGCCAAGATCGGCGTGCTGGGCCTGAACGGCTCGGGCAAATCGACGTTGCTGAAGATCATGGCTGGCCTGGATCGCGAGATCGAGGGCGAAGCGATTCCCATGCCGGGCATCAAGATAGGCTACCTTCCCCAGGAGCCGGTGCTGGATCCGGCGCACACCGTGCGCGAGTCGGTCGAAGAGGGCCTGGGCGAATTGTTCTCCGCCCGCAAACGGTTGGAGGAGGTGTACACCGCCTATTCCGAGCCCGACGCCGATTTCGACAAGCTGGCGACCGAGCAGGCCGAACTTGAAGCCATCATCGCCGCCGCGGCCAGCACGGGCGCCGACGACATCGAGCATCAGATGGAGATCGCCGCCGATGCGCTGCGCCTGCCGCCCTGGGACGCGGTCGTCGGCAATTTGTCGGGCGGCGAGAAACGCCGCATCGCGCTATGCCGCCTGCTGCTGTCCAAGCCCGACATGCTGTTGCTGGACGAGCCCACCAACCACCTGGACGCCGAAAGCGTGGAGTGGCTGGAGCAGTTCCTGCGCAAGTTCCCCGGCACGGTGGTCGGCGTGACCCACGACCGCTACTTCCTGGACAATGCGGCCGAATGGATACTGGAACTGGACCGCGGCTACGGCATTCCCTGGAAGGGCAATTACAGCTCCTGGCTGGAGCAAAAAGACGACAGGCTGAAGCAGGAAGAGGCGTCTGAATCCGCCCGCCAGCGCACCATCAAGAAAGAGCTTGAGTGGGTGCGGCAGAACCCCAAGGGCAGGCAGGCCAAAGCCAAAGCGCGCCTGGCACGCTTCGAGGAACTGTCTTCGCACGAATACCAGAAGCGCAACGAAACCCAGGAAATCTTCATTCCGGTGGCCGAGCGCCTGGGCAATGACGTCATCGAGTTCGAGAACGTCGGCAAGGCCTACGGCGACCGCCTGCTTATCGACAACCTCAGCTTCAAGGTCCCCGCCGGTGCGATCGTCGGCATCATCGGCCCCAACGGCGCCGGCAAGTCCACGCTGTTCCGCATGATAGCCGGCAAGGAGCAGCCCGATTCGGGTTCGGTGAAACTGGGCAAGACCGTCAAGCTGGCTTTCGTCGATCAGTCGCGTGAATCGCTGCCCGACGACAAGACCGTGTTCGACGCCGTGTCCGACGGCGCCGATCTTCTGACGGTGGGCCGCTTCGAGATGTCGTCGCGCGCCTACCTGGGTCGCTTCAACTTCAAGGGCGCCGACCAGAACAAGGTGGTGGGCAAGCTGTCGGGCGGCGAGCGCGGGCGCCTGCACATGGCCAAGACGCTGATCGCGGGCGGCAATGTCTTGCTGCTGGATGAGCCGTCCAACGACCTGGACGTGGAAACCCTGCGCGCGCTGGAGGACGCCTTGCTGGAGTTCGCCGGCAGCGTCATGGTCATCAGCCACGACCGCTGGTTCCTGGACCGCATCGCCACTCACATCCTGGCCTTCGAAGGCGATTCGCAAGTCGTGTTCTTCGATGGCAACTATCAGGAATACGAGGCCGACAAAAAGCGCCGCTTGGGAGAAGAGGGTGCCAAGCCGCGCCGTTTGCGCTATAAAGCACTGAAATAGTCCTGATTCCGGAAGCCGCCGCCATGCCTACCTTGAGCGTCCACGATTCCATGGTCTTGCTGGTCGACATGCAGGCGGCGCTACTGCCGGCCATCGACAAGGGCGAGTCCGTGCTGCAGAGCGCCTTGCGTCTGGCCAAGGCGGCTCGGCTGCTGGGCGTGCCCGTGATTGCGACTGAGCACTGCGCCGATAAGATCGGCGCAAGCAGCCCGGTTTTGCAGCCATGGATCGATCACGTCATACACAAGACGCATTTCGACGCCACGCGCGAAACGCATTTTTTGGGCGAAATACCCAGGCATCGGACCCGGGTGTTGCTAATCGGCACCGAGGCCCATGTGTGCGTGTTACAAACAGGCCTGGGCCTGGCGCGCCAGGGGCTGGTGCCCATCCTGGTTTCCGACTGCATAGGGTCGCGTCGCCCGGCCGACGTCCTGGCGGCGCAAGCCCGCTGGGATCACCACAATCTTGAGCGCATAAGCTCTGAAATGGCCATGTTCGAGTGGTTGGAAACGCCCGCGCACCCACAATTCCGGGACGTTCTGGCCCTGATCAAATCGTCCTGATCCCGGCCCTGATACAACTGTTTCGCACGTTCACAAGCTTGGCCGCGAAAGTATTGCTTAGGATGCCGCGCATCGGCTATTTTTAGCGTGTAGCTCGCATTATTTGGAGATTGAAAAATGAAATCAGCAACTCTCGGCAAACTGACCGCCGTCGGCATTCTGGCACTGGCCATGGGCGGTTGTTCTTCCTGGGACAGCATGAGCCACCGTCAAAAGAGCACTGTCACGGGTGCGGGCCTGGGCGGTGTGGCCGGCGCGGTGATCACCGGCGGCGGCATCCTGGGCACGGTGGGCGGCGCGGCCATAGGTGGCGTCATCGGCGACCAGGTCGGCAAGAACCGCTAGGAAAGGCTTCAATGGAAAAACCGCTGCGGGGACGCAGCGGTTTTTTTATGGGCGGCTTATCGAGGGTCCGGCGGGCGCCGGGGTGGGCCGCGCCGGGATGGGCCGATGACGGCCGGCGCC
>JBARWC010000109.1:0-29505 GCA_049646585.1 Burkholderiaceae bacterium
CGATCGGCCGGCTCGCGGCCGATGACGTGGCCTATCATGGACTTGCGCGACAGGCCGACCAGCCACGGATAGCCGCCGCCGTCGATGTCGGCCAACTGCCGCAAAAGCTGGTAATTCTGGGCCGGCGTCTTGCCAAAGCCGTAGCCCGGGTCCAGGACGATGCGGCGCCGGTCCACACCCGCGGCCAGCGCGGCCGCGCCGCGCTCGCGCAGAAAGCCTCCCACCTCGGCCAGGATGTCGCCGTAATGGGGCGCCTGCTGCATGGTCTTGGGTTCGCCCTGCATGTGCATGATGCACAGGCCGCAGTTTGAGTCGGCGACGGCTTCCAGGGCGCCGGGGCGCCGAAAGCCGTAGACGTCGTTGATCATGTCGGCGCCGGCATCCAGTACGCGGCGCATGACCTCGGGCTTGAAGGTGTCGATGGACAGGGGTATCCCGCAGTCTTTCAGCGACTCGATGACGGGCAGGATGCGCGCCAGTTCGTCGGCCGCCGAGACCGGCTCGGCGCCGGGCCGGGTCGATTCGCCGCCGATATCCAGCATGTGGGCGCCCTGGTCGATGAGACTGCGTGCATGTGCGATGGCGGCATCGGCCTGGAAGTGCGCGGCGCCGTCGGAAAAGGAATCCGGCGTGACGTTCACGATTCCCATTATCAATGGGCGCTCGCGGTCAAGCTCGAAGCGCCCACAAAGCAAGGATGAACTCATTCGCGTGCCGGCTGGAACCTTATACCGGCGTTGCGGCGGCATTGCCGCCGGCCGAGGTCAGGCCAGTCGGCGGCGTGGTGCCGGAAGCATCGTTGTTGGACGATGGGGGCTGGGGCGCGCGCGGCGGACGGCCTTCCATGATGTCCTGGATCTGGTCGGCATCGATGGTTTCCCATTCCAGCAGGGCCGCCGTCATGGCTTCCATCTTGTCGCGGTTGTCTTCGATGATCTTGCGCGCCACGCTGTACTGCCCGTCGATGATGCTGCGGATCTCGCTATCGACCTTCTGCATGGTGGCTTCGGACACGTGAGTGGTCTTGGTGACGCTGCGGCCAAGGAAGACCTCGCCTTCATTTTCCGCATAGACCACGGGCCCCAGGGAGTCGGTCATGCCGTAGCGCGTGACGATGTCGCGCGCAATGGCGGTGGCCCGCTCGAAGTCGTTGGAAGCGCCGGTGGTCATCTGGTTCATGAAGACCTCTTCGGCAATGCGGCCGCCGAACAGCACGGCAATGGTGTTCAGCAGACGTTCCTTGTCCATGCTGTAGCGGTCGCCTTCCGGCAACTGCATGGTCACGCCCAGCGCGCGGCCGCGCGGGATGATGGTGACCTTGTGGACGGGGTCGGTTTTGGGCAGCATGCGCGCCACCAGTGCGTGGCCCGATTCGTGGTAAGCCGTGTTGCGGCGTTCTTCTTCGGGCATGATCATGGAGCGGCGCTCGGCGCCCATGATGATCTTGTCCTTGGCTTTTTCGAAGTCGTTCATGTCGACGGTGCGGCCATTGCGGCGAGCCGCGAACAGCGCCGCTTCGTTGACCAGGTTGGCCAGGTCGGCGCCGGAAAAACCGGGCGTGCCGCGCGCCAGCACCAGGGCGTCGACGTTGGTGGCCAGAGGCACCTTGCGCATGTGGACTTTGAGGATTTGCTCGCGACCGCGGATATCGGGCAGGGACACCACGACCTGGCGGTCGAAGCGGCCCGGACGCAGCAGCGCCGGGTCGAGCACGTCGGGACGGTTGGTGGCGGCGATGACCAGCACGCCCTGGCCGGTTTCGAAGCCGTCCATCTCGACCAGCAATTGGTTCAGGGTTTGTTCGCGTTCGTCGTTGCCGCCGCCCAGGCCGGCGCCGCGCTGGCGGCCGACCGCGTCGATTTCATCGATGAAGATGATGCACGGCGCCTGCTTCTTGGCGTTTTCGAACATGTCGCGCACGCGGGCCGCGCCCACGCCGACGAACATTTCAACGAAATCGGAACCCGAAATGCTGAAGAACGGCACTTTGGCCTCGCCGGCGATGGCCTTGGCCAGCAAGGTCTTGCCGGTGCCGGGCGAACCGACCATCAGCACGCCGCGCGGAATGCGTCCGCCCAGGCGCTGGAACTTGGTGGGGTCGCGCAGGAAGTCGACCAGTTCCTGGACGTCTTCCTTGGCTTCGTCGCAGCCGGCGACGTCGGCGAAGGTGATGTGATTGGTGTTTTCGTCCAGCATGCGGGCCCGCGACTTGCCGAAGCTGAAGGCCCCGCCCTTGCCGCCGCCTTGCATCTGGCGCATGAAGAAGATCCACACGCCGATCAGCAGCAGCATGGGGAACCAGGAAATGAACAAGCTGGTCAGGAAGGACGGTTCTTCGCGGGCCTTGCCGGAAACCTGCACGCCGGACTTGACGAGCTCGGGCACCATCCAGAGGTCGCCGGGGGACGTCAGGCTATAGGGACGGCCGGCATCGGGCGTGACATACAGGGTGTCCCCCTGGATATCCACCTTGCTGATGCGGCCCGCCTGCGCATCGTTCATGAACTGGGTGTAGGTCACGGTTTCGGCCGTGGTGGCGCGTCCGTCGAACTGCTTGAATACAGTGAACAGGACCAGCGCGATCACCATCCAGATCGCGACCTTGGAAAACGAGTTGTTCAAAGCCAACCTCCAACTTGTAAATCAGCTTGCCAAACCCCCGCAATAACGGCAGCTAAACAAGTATGTCAATGACTCATTCTACCCGATAGAAGGAATCGCGTTCAGATAACCACACCGCCCTAGCCCTTCAAACGCCGCGCCACCAGGAAGGTCTCGGAGGACTTGTCGCGCGACGCCTTGGGCTTGCGCTCGACCACTCTCTGGAAGTGCTGCTTGAAGGATTCGACGATCTGGGAAAAGCCGCTGCCATGGAAGGCCTTGACGATCAGGGCCCCCTCTGGCTTCAGGTGCCCGCAGGCAAAATCCAGGGCCAGATCGCACACATGCTGAATTCTAGCTGAATCCGCCGAGCCCACGCCTGATAAATTGGGGGCCATATCGGATATAACAAGGTCCACCTGGGCCTCGCCGACCAGATTTTTCAGTTGTTCGAGCACGGCGTCTTCGCGGAAGTCGCCCTGTATGAACTCGACCCCGGCAATGGGCTCCATGGGCAGCATGTCCAGAGCGACGACGCGCCCCTTGATGACGCCGCCCGGGCCGACCAGCCGCTCGCGGGCCACCTGCGACCAACTGCCCGGCGCCGAGCCCAGGTCGACGACGATGTCGCCGGGACGCATCAGTTTTTCGCTATCGAGGATCTCCAGCAGCTTGAAGGCCGCCCGGGCCCGGTATCCCTTCTGTTGCGCCATTTTGACGTAGGGATCATTAATATGCTGCTGTATCCACTCTTTTGAGAATTTTTTTTTGGCCATTCCCGTACAATCTCAACATGCCAAAACTCGACATTACATCCCAAGAGCGTAGCGCTCTGCGCGCTGCCGCCCACCCATTGCGTCCGGTCGTCCTGATCGGCGACCGGGGCTTATCCGAATCGGTGCTCAAAGAAATCGACCTCAACCTGAATGCGCACCAGTTGATCAAGGTCCGAATCGCGGGCGAAGAGCGCGAGGCGCGCAACGCCATGCAGGAAACCATTTGCGAGACCTTGTCCTGCGCGCTGGTGCACCACCTGGGCAAGACACTGATCATCTATCGGCCCGACGTCGCCGCGCAACGCGCCAAGGCAGAAGAGCAAAACGCCACCCGCGCAGTGCGCAAGCCGTCGGAACCCCACACGCCCAAGAAGCTGGCGGCCGAAGGCGTGACGCGCACCCGCCGCACGGAAAAGGCCAAGCGCACGGCCCAGAAAACCGAAAAGCTTGAAACCGCCGCACCCCGCGCCCGCCGTGCCACTACCGCCGCCCCGGCGGGACGCGCCGAACACGGCATTCCGCGCCGTAGCGGCAGCGCGCTGTCGCTGCGCGCCGGCGCCCGCCGCAACCTGAAATCCGGCAAGCGCTGACGCCCCGCCGGCGCGTGCCCATGCAGCTTGCGTGGCGCGCAAATTATAAAGCCCAACACAGGACGTGTTTGGGCTTTTTTTTGGCCGGGCCGCCTGTGGACAAACAAGGCCCCCTTGGAAGGGGGCGGCAAGCCGAAGGCGCGGTGTTGGATGTTTTTCTTGCGCCCAAGCCCCTAAAGCGCGGGGCCGATCGCCTGTTACTGATAGCTGACGGTGAGGACTTCGAATTCGCGTATGCCCGCCGGCGCCTTGACTTCGACCACATCGCCCTCGCCCTTGCCGATCAGGGCGCGCGCGACGGGGCTGGAGATGGAAATCAGGTTGGAGCGGATATCGGCCTCGACGTCGCCCACGATCTGGTAGGTCAGGCGTTCGCCCGATTCCAGGTCTTCGATTTCGACGGTTGCGCCAAACACCGCCTTGCCATCGACGTCCAGCGAGGCCGGATCGATGATTTGCGCATTGGACAGGGTGCCTTCCAGTTCCTGGATGCGCCCTTCCACGAATGCCTGGCGCTCGCGCGCGGCGTCGTATTCGGCGTTTTCCGACAGATCGCCTTGGGCGCGGGCTTCGGAGATGGCATTGATGACCGCCGGACGCTCGATGGTCTTCAAGCGATGAAGTTCGGTTTGCAAGCGCTCAGCGCCGCGTGTAGTCAACGGTATCGCGGACATGATTATTATTCCTGAATCAAAAGTAAAAAGACGCTCCTCACAAAGGAGCGCCTAATAACCGTAGTGGCTTGGGCGGAGAATACCGCCCGTCGATGCGAACTAAAGGAATCGTTGGTTTGTTATAGCTGTAAACAACAATTAGGTCTAGCTCAAAATAAAACCCCGGCCTGGATGCAAACCGGGGATATGTAGCTATTGTCGGCAAACTTCCAGGAAATTGCAAGCCTTGGGCGTCAAGCCTCGCGGGGACGGAGCATTTATCCCTGACACGGCACCGCAAACGCATCGCGCATCAGCTTGATGTGATTCTCTTTGATGGGCGACGAAGACATCGTCGACCAGATCATTCTGCTGACGGAACGCTTGGCATGATCGAATGACAAGAAGCGCGTACCCGACATGCCGCTGCGCGCCAGGCACGACGGCACCAGGGAAATGCCCATGTTCTGCGATACCAGCGACAGGACGCTGAGCCAATGCCGCGCCTCGTACTTCACCTTGGGCATAAAACCTTCGTCCAGGCACATTGCCAGCAATGTTTCGTAGTAAATCGGTGAGAATGAGCGCGCAAAGAAGATAAACTCGTCGTCGGCAAACTGAGCCAATTGGGCGTGCTCCAGCTTGGCGAGCGGGTGCACATCGGGAATGCACAGCGAAAACGACTCGGCCAGCAGCGTTTCGCCAAAGACCGTGTCGGGCACCGGATTGTCGTGAATGAAGCCGATATCCAGGCCGCCACGGGCAATCAGCGCAATCTGCTCGATGGAGTTCAGCTCAAGCAGGATGTGCTCGATATTCGGGTAGGCCTGGCGGCATTTTTCCAGTATTTGCGGCAAACCCCTATACAGCATGGATCCGACAAAGCCAATTTTGAGCTGCCCCTCCAGGCCCGCGTCGATACGCTTTATCAGGCTGCGCAGATCGGCATCGCGCCTCAACAGGAATAAGGCTTCGCCATAAAGGGCACGCCCCGCCGCCGTCAAGGCCACTTTCCGGCTATTGCGCGTGAACAGGCTGGCCCCCAGGCTCTCTTCCAATTGCTTGATGGCATAACTAAGCGGTGGCTGCGAAACATGCAGCCTGGCGGCTGCGCGGCTGAAGTTCAGCTCTTCGGCAACCGCCACAAAGTAGCGCAGCAGGCGTGCATCGAGGTCCATGGGCTCAGCTACACTTTTTTTGTATAGATAGTCATAAATATAGTATTTGTTTGAATTAATTGCCAGCCATACCATCATTGCTATCCGGCCACTGTCTTGAATCACGAACAAACCAGACAGCATGCTCGTCGGTTCCCCATTTCATGTGGCGAGGCAAATATGAACACACCCCACTCCCCCCTGGCTGCGCAGGCTGCCGCAACATCGAACATTCCCGATGCCTCCGGCCAGAACCTGTTCGAGTGCGATCCCTACGCACAACCCTTGCTACGGGCTTACCTGCCCGACGATCTGTATCGGCACCTGCTGCCGCATTTCACCGAGCTGGGCCGGCTGGCCGGCGGTACGCTGGACGAGCTGGCCAGCGTCGCCGATAAAAACCCTCCGACCTTGTCCGTGCGCAACCGCCAGGGCCAGGACGAGGCCCGCATCGTCAAGCATCCATCGTATGTAGAGCTGGAGCGCATGGCCTACAGCCGGTTTGGGCTGGCAGCCATGTCGCATCGGCCTGGTGTGCTGGGCTGGAACGCCACCATGCCGCCCATCGTCAAATACGCACTGACCTATCTGTTTGTTCAGGCCGAGTTCGGCCTGTGCTGCCCCGTCAGCATGACGGACTCCCTGGCGCGCACCCTGCGCAAGTACGGCGACCCCGCCGT
Source organism: Burkholderiaceae bacterium (assembly GCA_049646585.1). Classification (GTDB taxonomy): domain Bacteria; phylum Pseudomonadota; class Gammaproteobacteria; order Burkholderiales; family Burkholderiaceae_B. Next base: position 6,458 of record JBARWC010000109.1, read on the forward strand.
GGTCAAGCAGGTGCTGCCGCAAGTCGCAGCCCTGGATTTCGATGAGCTGCGGCAGGGCGCCATGTTCATGACCGAACAGGCGGCCGGCTCCGATGTAAGCGCCATCCAGACCCTGGCTGAGGAACATGCCGACGGCCAATGGCGCTTGCACGGAGACAAATGGTTTTGCTCCAACCCCGATGCGGGCTTCGCCATGGTGCTGGCACGCAGCGAAGACGCGCCGGGCCTGGCGGGCGTATCGCTCTTCCTGCTGCCTCGCGACTTGCCCGACGGGCGCCACAATCACTATCGCATTTTGCGCGTGAAGGACAAGCTGGGAACCCGCTCGATGGCCAGCGGCGAAATTCGCCTGGAAGGGGCCGTCGCCTGGCTGATAGGCGAGCGGGGACGCGGCTTCCAGCAGATGGCCGACATGATCAATAACTCTCGCCTGTCCAATGGAATGCGGGCAGCCGGCCTTATGCGTCGTTCACTCAGCGAGGCCATGTACTTCGTCCACAACCGCCAGGCCTTCGGCAAACGCCTGGTCGACATGCCCTTGATGCAGCGCCAGCTGCTGAAGATGCAGGTAGCGACGGAGCAGGCGCGCAGCGTCATGTTCCAGACCGCCACACAACTCGATAAAGCGGACCACGGCGATAGCCAGGCAAAGACGCTGGTGCGCATCCTGACGCCATTGATCAAATTCCGCGCCTGCCGGGACGCACGTAAAGTCACCGGGGACGGCATGGAAGTGCGGGGCGGTTGCGGCTATATCGAAGAATGGGTCGAGCCCCGGCTATTGCGCGATGCGCATTTGGGCTCGATTTGGGAAGGCACCAGCAACATTGTCGCCCTCGACGTGATGCGGGCGATCCGCCGGAATCAATGCCTGCCGGCCTTGCGTGCCCATGTCGAACAGTTGCTGGCGCAAGGCGCGCCCTGCCCGGCGGCATTGGCCGACATGCAACAAGCCAGCCTGGAAAAAACCTGGGCCTTGGCTGAACACGCCGCCGCGCGGGAGAACTCGCCGCTCGCCCGCCAGGCCGCCAGCGCCCTCTACAACGCACTGGCCATGGCAACCATGCGCTGGGAGGCCGGGCAAGCCGGCCTGGCCAGCCGCAACGGCCTGGCGGACCTGGTGCTGGTGCACAAGCTATCCCTGCGCGATCCCTGCGCCCTATCGGAATACGAAGCCGACACCGACAGCCTGCTGCAGGCCGCCTACACACCAGCCTGAAACCGAAACACCCGTATCCGTCCTGCGAAATGGATATCGGACTAGCCGCAGAGCCATAAACCACCTACTCAAGTGAGGAGACAAGCATGAAAAAACTACTGATCGCACTACTGATGTCAGCCGCCGGCAGCCTGGCATTCACGCCAGCAACGGCTGCGGATGCTTATCCAAGCAAGCTGGTTCGCCTGATCGTTCCCTTCCCGCCCGGCGGCCCAACCGATGCGCTGGCACGCCGTTTGGCCGAGGGCCTGACCAAGGAGCTGGGCCAATCGGTGGTCGTCGAGAACAAGGCGGGCGCCGGCGGGAACATCGGCTCGGAGTTCGTAGCCAATGCCCAGCCCGACGGCTACACCCTGCTGTTTGGAACGTCCGGGCCCCTGGCCATCAATGTCAGCCTGTACAAGAACCAGGGCTACGATCCGCGCACCAGCTTCGAGCCGATTGCACGCATCGGCCACCTGCCCAATGTGCTGGCGGTCAATGCACGGCTGCCTGTGCATAATCTTCAAGACCTGCTGAATTACGCAAAAGCCCACCCCAACACATTGACGTTTGCCTCGTCGGGCAATGGCGCCTCGTCGCACCTTGCCGGCGTGCTGTTCAACGAGATGGCGGGAACGCATTTCCTGCACATCCCTTATCGAGGTACGGGACCGGCGCTGAATGACCTGCTGGGCGGACAGGTATCCATGGTGTTTACCGACATTCTGACCGCCTTGCCGCACATCAAGAGCGGCGCCCTGAATGCAGTGGGGCTTGCCAGCGCCGAGCGCTCCAACGCGCTGCCCGACCTGCCGACGCTGGACGAACAAGGCCTCAAGGGGTACGACGTCAGTGTGTTCTTTGGCATCGTAGCGCCCAAAGGAACCCCAAAACCCGTCATCGACAAGCTCAATACGGCTTTCAATGCCGCCATGTCCGATCCTCAGGTGAAGAAAACACTGGAGGCGCAAGGCATTGTGCGTGCCGACGATACGACCTCTGAAGGCCTGCGCCGCTTTATTGACAGCAATGTCGACAAGTGGGGCAAAGTCATCAAGGCTGCCGGCATTTCCCTTGATTGACGCCCCCGGCTCTTGAGCGCCCCCCGAGGGCGCTTCCCCCAATTCTTGACTGGAGTTTACGCAATGACGTCGGATCATCGTTCAATGGGTTCACTGCACGGCTGCAAGGTAGTGGATTTATCCCGCGTGCTGGGAGGCCCCTACTGCACGCAGATACTGGCCGATCACGGCGCCCAGGTGATCAAGATCGAGCCTCCAGGCGGCGATGAGACGCGTGGCTGGGGGCCTCCTTTCCTGAATGGAACCGCCTCTTATTTTCTGGGCGTCAACCGCAACAAGTACGGCGCATCGCTTGATTTTTCCCAGCCCGAAGGGCGAACCGCCTTAAGGGCTTTATTGCAAGACGCCGATGTACTGGTCGAGAACTTCAAGCCAGGCACGCTGGAAAAGTGGGGGCTAAGCGTGGAACTCCTGCAAAAGGAGTTTCCCCGCCTGATCCATTGCCGCATCAGCGGTTTCGGCGCTGACGGCCCTCTGGGCGGCCTGCCCGGCTACGACGCCTGCGCTCAGGCCATGTGCGGCCTGATGAGCGTCAACGGCGACGCCGACGGCGATGCCACCCGCGTTGGCCTGCCTGTCGTAGACATGGTCACAGGCCTGAATGCCGCCCTGGCCATCCTGATGGCCCTGAACGAGCGCCAGCGCAGCAATCAGGGGCAGTTTCTTGACATCACGCTATTCGATTGCGCCATCTCGCTACTGCATCCGCACGCGGCCAACTACTTCCTGGGGGGCAAGGTGCCGCAACGCACGGGCAACGCACACCCCAATATCGCGCCGTATGAATCTTTTTCAACCGGCGACGGCGACATTTTCCTTGCCGTGGGCAACGACCGGCAATTCGCCATGCTGATGAAAGTGCTGGGCAGGCCTGACGTGGCTGAAGATGCCCGCTTCCTTCATAATGCCCAGCGCCTGGAAAATCGGCCCGAGCTGCATGCCCTACTAGCAGAATTATTGACGGCGCACCGCGCATCCGTGCTGGCCGAAACCCTGATGCAGCAAGGCGTGCCGGCGGCCGCCATACTGAATGTCGAGCAACTGCTGCACCATCCGCACACGGCTCATCGCGGCATGGTGCTGGAGCGGGGCGGCTACCGGGCCCTGGCTTCGCCGATCAAACTGTCGCGCACACCCGCTGCGCTACGCCGCTTGCCGCCTCGGTTCGACGAGCATGCCGACAAGGTAGCCCAAGGGTGGACGTCTTTGGACGAGGCGCAGCGATAGCCCGGGCGGCGCTTGAACGGCAGCGCCCAGGCACGGCTATCGGCGTATCCATCGACGGCGCACCTCAAAAGCTACGCGACGTTCAGGCCCGTTGACCATTGCCCGATGGCAAACCGATACGGAGCAAGGCATAAAGCAGGATGGCACCGAAGGTGGCCGTGCCTATGCCGTCCAGCTTGAACGCGCCGAACTGCACGGAAAAATTGCCCGCCCCCAGCACCAGGGTGACGGCGGCGACGATGAGATTGCGGTTGTCGCTGAAATCAACCTGGTTCACCACCCAGATACGGGCGCCGGCCACGGCGATCAGGCCGAACACCACCACCGACATCCCGCCCAGGACCGGGCCGGGAATCATCTGTATGAGCGCGCCGAACTTGGGCGAGAAGCCCAGCAGGATGGCGATGCAGGCGGCCACCACGAATACCAGGGTGGAATAGATGCGGGTCACGGTCATGACGCCGATATTCTCGGCATAGGTGGTGACCCCCGTGCCGCCGACCGCCCCCGAGATCATGGTGGCCACGCCGTCGCCCACAAAGGCCCGACCCAGGTAGATGTCCAGGTTCTTGCCCGTCATGGCGCTGACCGCCTTGATGTGCCCCAGGTTCTCGGCCACCAGGATGATGGCCACCGGCACGATCACGCTCATGGCGTGCAGCTGGAAGACCGGCGCCGTGAACCGCGGCATACCCAGCCACGGGGCGTGGGCCACGCCGCTGAAATCCATGGGCTTGCCCAGGCCCAGCACATTGGTGAACAGGGCATAGATCACGCAGGCCAGCAGCAGGCCGACCAGGATCAGCAGGCGCTGGGTGGTGCCGCGCGTATAGACCGCGATGCCGCCCACGCACAGCACCGTCATGAGCGCCATCATGGCATCGAAGGTGCTTGCCCCCATGGCGCCCTTGGCGGCGATGGGCGCCAGGTTCAGGCCGATGACGGCGACGATGGCGCCGGTCACGACGGGCGGCATCCAGTTGTCTATCCACTGGGCGGCCCCGCCGGAGCGGGCATTCATCCACCAGACCAGCAGGCCGATCAGGGTATAGACGAAACCGCAGGCAATGATGGCGCCCAGCGCCACCCCGATATTGCCGTTGGCGCCGGCGCCGGCATAGCCGGTCACGGCGATGACCCCGCCGATGAAGGCGAAACTGGAACCCAGGTAGCTGGGCACGCGGCCGCCCACGAAAAGAAAGAAGATCAGCGTGCCTATGCCCGACATCAGGATGGCCAGGTTCGGGTCGAAGCCCATCAACAGGGGGGCCAGGATGGTCGAGCCGAACATGGCGACGACGTGCTGCGCGCCCATGGCGATGTTTTGCGGCCAGGACATGCATTCGTCCGGCTGCACGACGCCACCGGCGCCGCCCTGGACTTTGCGCCAACGCGGGAAATAAGTGTTCGACATAGGATATGCGCCCCTTGCGGAATCGAATTGTTGTTTTACCGATGCGAGAGTGTACGGTTGCGGGGCATGGGACTGCAACACTTAATATACTGTGGTATTGGCAAAGCCCATCTTTCATACCCCATCAAGCGAGCGCATGACGTGAACACCACCCGATTCTGGCTGATACGCCACGGCGAAACCCAATGGAACGCGGAACGGCGGCTGCAAGGCTGGCTGGACATTCCGCTTAGCGCCGTCGGCATCCTGCAAGCCAGGCAATTGGGCGACTACCTGCGCTCGCCCTCTTTCGACCAGAAGATGGACCTGGTGGTCGCCAGCGATCTGGGCCGTGCCTACGAAACCGCCAAAAGCGCGGCCGGCCATTTTGGACTGCCCATAGAACGCCATGCGGGCCTACGCGAGCGCTGCTACGGCATCTACGAGGGGCAGGACTGGGCGCTGCTGAACGGCGAGCAGGAAGGCGGCCCGCGCGTCAACTTCCGCGATCCCGACCAGGAAATTGAACGGGGCGAATCCCTGAAGGCTTTCTCGGCACGCATTGCCCAGGCCTTCGAAACCCTGGCCCAGGACCATCCGGGCAAGAACATCATGGTGTTCTCGCACGGCGGGGTCATCGATATCGCCTGGCGGCAGGCCAACGGCCTGGCCCTGGAAGCCGTCCGGCCCGACCCCATCCTGAACGCCAGCATCAATCAGTTCGCCATCGATGGCGACAAGCGCTGGGTCATGCAGGCCTGGGGGCAAACCGATCACCTGAACCTGGCGGCGCTGGACGATGTCATGTGACGCAGGCGCGAGCGGCGCGCGAACCCGCCCATGAAGCGCGGCAAGCCTGAGGCGGCAACCCCCTGCCCTTGCGGCGGCCTACCGCCCGGCCGGTCCTATTCGGCCTGCTGCCAGCCTTTCATCGAGGGGCATGCGCCCGCACCCGACGCCGAGCGCTTGATGCGGTCCCGCTACACCGCTTATGCGCTGGGCCGTGAAGCCTACCTGCTGGCAAGCTGGCACCCCTCGACGCGGCCGGCCAGCCTGGACCTGCCGCCGCCGGGCGAGGCGCATGGCATACGCTGGCTGGGGCTGAAGGTCGAGCGCCACATTCCCCTGGACGACGCCAAGGCTGAGGTCGTCTTTACCGCCCGCTATCGGGAAGCCGGCAAGGCCCACCGCCTGCATGAACGCAGCCGCTTCGTATGCGAGGACGGCCTATGGTTTTATGTCGATGGAGACGCCGATTTCGACGCCTAGTCACGCAGCCGGGGTTTGCGCTTGCGCCGGAAGGCGAAATAATCATAAAGCCCGTCAGGCACCAGGCGCAGCAGGCGGGCCACCCAGGCCATCTGCCAGGGAATCACCTTGTACGATACGCCCCTGTCTATCGCCGCCCCCGCCTGCTCGGCAAAACGGTCCACCGGCATGAGAAACGGCATTTTGTAGGGGTTGTGCGCCGTCATGGGGGTCCGGATGAAGCCCGGGGCTATCGTCACCACCTTGATGCCCGTGCGGCTCAATTCCACGCGCAGGCTTTCGCAATACGTGCGGACGGCCGCCTTGGAGGCGCTGTAGGCCCCCGCGCCCGGCAGGCCACGCACCGCGGCGACGCTGGCGATACCCACCAGGCGGCCCTGTCCGCGCTGCTTCATCGAGGCGATGAAGGGCTCGAAAGTGGCCACGGTGGCCGTCACATTGGTCGCGATGATGGACTCGAACACCTCGAAGTCGTCCAGCTCTTCGGTCAGGGTGCCGGCGCTGATCCCGGCGCTGGCGATCACCACATCGACGGGGCCGGCTTGCAGGAAATCCTGGGCGGCGGCATGCAGCGCCGCCCGGTCGCGCACGTCGGCCACATAGATTTCATGGCCGTCGCCCGGCAAGCCATCCCGCAATGCCTGCAAGGCATCAAGGCGCCGGCCCAGTAGCCCCAGCCGGCAACCCCGGCGGGCATAAAACAGGGCGAGCGCGGCGCCTATGCCGCTGCTCGCCCCGGTGATGAATACACGCTTCATCGATGCGACGCCGTTATTGCGCCGGTAGGGATGCGTGCAGATCTTGCAAGGAATACACCTTCAGGCCGTCGCCTTCACGCATGTATTGCAGCCCTTCCACGGCCGCGCGGGCACCCGCTATGGTCGTGAAGAAGGTCACGCGCGTTGCCAGCGCATTGGTGCGTATCATGCGCGAATCGGCGATGGCATTGCGGCGCTCTTCGACCGTGTTGATGACCAGGGCGATCTCGCCGTTCTTGATCATGTCGACGATGTGCGGACGCCCTTCGGTGACCTTGTTGACGACCTGGACGTTGAGCCCGGCCGCTTCGATGGCCGCCGCCGTACCGCGGGTGGCGATGATCTTGAAGCCCAGTTCGCTCAGGCCCCGCGCAACCTCGACGGCGCGCGGCTTGTCCTGAGCGCGCACGCTGATGAAGGCCGTGCCCGATTCCGGCAGCAGCACGCCCGCCGCCAGTTGCGACTTGACGAAGGCTTCGCCGAAGCTCTGGCCCACGCCCATGACTTCACCGGTGGACTTCATTTCAGGGCCCAGGATGGTATCCACGCCCGGGAACTTCACGAAGGGGAACACCGCTTCCTTGACCGCGTAGTAGGAAGGAACGACTTCCTTGCGTATGCCCTGCTCGGCCAGGGTCTTGCCAGCCATGGCGCGCGCGGCGATCTTGGCCAGTTGCAGCCCCGTCGCCTTGGACACATAGGGCACAGTACGCGAGGCGCGCGGATTGACTTCAAGCACGTAGACGTCGCCGTCCTGGATGGCGAACTGCACGTTCATCAGGCCCTTGACGTTGAGCGCACGCGCCATCAGCGAGGTCTGGCGCTTGATCTCGGCGACGATCTCGGCCGACAGAGAATACGGCGGCAGGCTGCATGCGGAGTCGCCCGAATGGACGCCGGCCTGCTCGATGTGCTCCATGACGCCGCCGATGAAGACGGTTTCCCCGTCGGCCAGGCAGTCCACGTCGACCTCGGTGGCGTTGTTCAGGAAGTGATCCAGCAGCACGGGCGAATCGTTACTGACCTTGACCGCTTCGCGCATATAGCGTTCGAGGTCCTGCTGCTCATGCACGATTTCCATGGCGCGGCCGCCCAGCACGTAGCTGGGGCGCACCACCAGCGGGTAGCCGATCTCGGCGGCGTGCACCAGGGCTTCGCCTTCGGTGCGGGCCGTGCGGTTGGAGGGTTGGCGCAGGCCCAGCTTGTTCAGCAACTTCTGGAAGCGCTCACGGTCTTCGGCCACGTCGATGGATTCGGGGCTGGTGCCGATGATGGGCACGCCGTTGGCTTCCAGGGCACGCGCCAGCTTCAGCGGCGTCTGGCCGCCGTACTGCACGATCATGCCGACAGGGTTTTCTTTGTGGACGATTTCCAGCACGTCTTCCAGCGTAAGAGGCTCGAAGTACAAGCGGTCGGACGTGTCGTAGTCGGTGGACACCGTTTCCGGATTGCAGTTGACCATGATGGTTTCATAGCCGTCGGCGCGCAGGGCCAAGGCGGCATGCACGCAGCAATAGTCGAACTCGATGCCCTGCCCGATGCGGTTGGGTCCGCCGCCGAGCACGATGATTTTCTTGCGATCGGTGGGCGCGGCCTCGCACTCGTCCTCATAGGTGGAATACATATAGGCCGTGCGGGTGGGGAACTCGGCCGCGCAGGTATCGACCCGCTTATAGACCGGGCGCACGCCCAGTTGATGGCGCAGCTTGCGCACCTCGGCTTCAGAGGTATCCAGCAGGAAGGCCAGGCGGCGATCCGAAAAACCGCGGCGCTTCAGTTGCCAGACCGTGTCGTAGTCCAGGTCGGCCAGGGTTTTTTGTTCGAGGGCGAGCTCGATGTCGACGATTTCCTTGATCTGGGCCAGGAACCAGGGATCGATGCTGGTCAGGCTGTAGACCTCTTCCAGGCTGAAGCCTTGGGCGAAGGCGTCGCCCACGTACCAGATGCGCTCGGGGCCGGGTTCGCCCAGCTCGATCTGCAGCTTCTCGCGATCGGTGGTTTTTTGATTCAGGCCGTCCACGCCCACTTCCAGCCCGCGCAGGGCTTTCTGGAAGGATTCCTGGAAGGTGCGGCCTATGGCCATGACTTCGCCCACAGACTTCATCTGCGTGGTCAGGCGCGAATCGGCCTGGGGGAACTTTTCAAAGGCAAAGCGGGGAACCTTGGTCACCACGTAGTCGATGGCGGGTTCGAAGGAGGCCGGCGTTGCGCCGCCGGTGATCTCGTTTTTGAGCTCGTCCAGCGTGTAGCCCACGGCCAGGCGCGCCGCCACTTTGGCGATGGGGAAACCCGTGGCCTTGGAGGCCAGCGCCGAGGAGCGCGACACGCGGGGATTCATTTCAATGACGATCATGCGGCCGGTCTTGGGGTCGACCGAGAACTGCACGTTGGAACCGCCCGTGTCCACGCCGATTTCGCGCAATACCGCGATCGACGCATTGCGCATGATCTGGTATTCCTTGTCGGTCAGGGTTTGCGCCGGCGCCACGGTGATGGAGTCGCCGGTGTGCACGCCCATGGGGTCCAGGTTCTCGATGGAGCAGACGATAATGCAATTGTCGGCGCAATCGCGCACGACTTCCATTTCGAATTCCTTCCAGCCCAGCAGGGATTCCTCGATGAGCAGTTCCTTGGTGGGCGAGGCTTCCAGGCCGCGCCGGCAGATGCTTTCGAATTCTTCGCTGTTGTAGGCGATGCCGCCGCCCGTGCCGCCCATGGTGAAGCTGGGCCGGATGACCACCGGGAAGCCCGATGTGCCGACTTCTTCGCCGATGCGGCGCTGGACTTCCCAGGCCTCGTCCATGGAATGGGCCACGCCGGACTTGGCCGATTCCAGGCCTATCTTGGTCATGGCCTGCTTGAACTTCTGGCGGTCCTCGGCTTTCTCGATGGCGTGCTCGTTGGCACCGATGAGCTCGACGCCGTGCTTGGCCAGCACGCCCTGATGGACGAGGTCCAGCGCGCAATTGAGCGCGGTCTGGCCGCCCATGGTGGGCAGCAGCGCATCGGGCTTTTCACGCTCGATGATCTTTTCGACGGCTTGCCAGGTAATGGGTTCGATATACGTGACGTCGGCCGTTTCCGGGTCGGTCATGATGGTGGCGGGGTTGCTGTTCACCAGTATGGTGCGGTAGCCGTCGGCCTTGAGGGCCTTGCAGGCCTGCGCGCCGGAGTAGTCGAACTCGCAGGCCTGGCCGATGATGATCGGGCCCGCGCCGATGATGAGAATGCTTTTTATGTCTGAACGCTTTGGCATATTGCTGAATTATTTTTGACCGGCCATGAGGCTGATGAATTTATCGAAGAGCACCACGATGTCGTGTGGGCCGGGGCTGGCTTCGGGATGCCCCTGGAAGCAGAACGCGGGGCTGTCGGTAAGCTCGAAGCCTTGCAGCGTGCCATCGAACAGCGACACGTGAGTGACGCGGGCGTTGGCCGGCAGGGAAGCGGCATCGACGTTGAAGCCGTGGTTCTGGCTGGTGATGAACACCCTGCCCGTGTCCAGGTCCTGAACCGGGTGGTTGGCGCCGTGATGGCCGGTTTTCATCTTGACGGTCTTGGCGCCCATGCCCAGGCCGAGAATCTGCTGCCCCAGGCAAATGCCGAACAGGGGAATCTTTTGCTCGATGGCCGCCTTGCAGGTGTCGATGGCGTAGTCGCAGGGTTCGGGGTCGCCGGGGCCGTTGGACAGGAAGATGCCGTCCGGCTTCAGGGCCAGCACATCGGCCACGGGGGTCTGCGCCGGCACCAGAGTGATGCGGCAGCCGCGGTCGGCCAGCAGGCGCAGGATGTTGGACTTGATGCCGTAGTCGTAGGCCACGACGTGGTAGGTATGGCTGTCGGGCTGGGAAAAGCCCTTGCCCAATTGCCAGGTTCCCGCGTGCCAATCGCCCTTGGCCTTGGTGGAAACCACCTTTGCCAGGTCCTGGCCCGCCATGCCGGGAAAATCGCGCGCCAGCTGCACGGCGCGATCGGCATCGTCGCCGACCAGGATGCAGGCGCCTTGCGCCCCGCCATCGCGCAGTATGCGGGTCAGCTTGCGGGTGTCGACGCCGGAAATGGCCACGACGCCCTGCGCCTTTAGATAATCGGGCAACGACTGTGTGGCCCGGAAATTGGAAACGCGCAGCGAACAGTCGCGCACGACCAGGCCGGCGGCATGCACCTGCGTGGACTCGACGTCTTCTTCGTTGACGCCGGTGTTGCCGATATGCGGATAGGTAAGTGTAACGATTTGCCCGTTGTAGCTGGGATCGGTGAGGATCTCCTGATACCCCGTCATGGCTGTGTTGAATACGATTTCGGCGACGCAATAACCATCGGCGCCGATAGAGACACCCTTGAAGATGGTACCGTCCGCCAAGGCAAGAATTGCGGTGGGGGCCTGGACAGACCCCTCGGAAAAGAGTGACGGCAGCACTGTAAACCCCGGTTGTAAAGTCAGTAATTAAACCTTCTAATTATACCTTGAGACGGCTTCGACCCAAATAAACGAGTATAAATAGGGCTTGCGCGAGGGCGCGTTTCGCCCGCATGCTTTGTAAAATTCAGCCTGTCGCCGGCCCGCGCCTTGCTTCGAAGCCCCGGCTTGCCTTGTATAGTTTTGAACGGTGTAAAAAATCATGTCCAACCAGCTCGACTCCCTGCGCCAGTTTACAACCGTGGTCGCCGATACCGGCGACTTCGACACCATGCGCAAGCATCGCCCCACCGATGCCACGACCAACCCCTCGCTCATCCTGAAAGCGGTCCAGCTCGAAGAAAACCGCCACCTGCTGGAAAAAGCCGTCGCCGACCATACAGGCGCCTCCAGCGCCGAACTCGCCGACCAGCTGCTGGTCGCCTTCGGCAAGGAAATCCTGGGCATCATCCCGGGCCGCGTCTCCACCGAGGTCGATGCGCGGCTGTCCTTCGACACCCAGGCCAGCATCGAACGCGCCCGCCAGATCGTCGGCATGTACCAGCGCGCCGGCATCGAGCGCGAACGCGTGCTGATCAAGCTGGCGTCCACCTGGGAAGGCATACAGGCAGCCAAGACGCTGCAGGCCGAGGGCATACGCTGCAACATGACGCTGCTGTTCGCCCTGCCCCAGGCGCTGGCCTGCGCCCAGGCCAAGGTGCAACTGATATCGCCCTTCGTGGGCCGCATCTACGACTGGCACAAGAAGGCGGCCGGCGCGCAATGGGACGAAGCCGCCAACGCCGGCGCGGCCGACCCGGGCGTGCTATCGGTGAAGCGCATCTACGACTACTACAAGGCCTACGACATCCCCACCGAGATCATGGGCGCCAGCTTCCGCAACATCGGCCAGATACGGGCGCTGGCGGGCTGCGACTTGCTGACCATCAGCCCCGATCTGCTGAATCAACTGTCGGAAAGCACCGAACCCCTGGAAAGGGCGCTGGACCCGCAGCAGGCCCGCAAAGCCGCGCCGGAATGGATGGCCAGCAACGAAGTCGCCTTCCGCAGCGAACTGAACCAGGACGCCATGGCAACCGAAAAGCTCGCCGAAGGCATACGGGTGTTCACGGCCGACGGCATCAAGCTGGATGCCCTCATCGCGCAGGCCCGGCAAAAAGCATCGGCCTGAGCGGGCTTCAACCGGCGCGATAACAAGGCATGCGGATCGACATCAGCCTGCCGCAAGCCCGCCGCCTTTGGCTGCGGGCGCAGAGGCTGGATGACGCCGCCCCGTTCGGCGCCGGCGCGCCCGCCACACCCGCGGCGATCCGACACCTGGGCTATGTACAGATAGACACCATCAACGTCATCGAACGCTGCCATCACCATATCCTGTGGACGCGCATTCCCAGCTATCGGCGCGACGATCTGCGCCAGGCGCAAACCATCGACAAGACGGTGTTCGAATACTGGACTCACGCTTTGTCCTACGTGCCCACGGACGACCTGAGCTTCTTCATCGGCGACATGCAGCGGCAAAGTCAGTCGCCGCGCAGTTGGTTCAGCTCCGTCAGCGCAAGCGAGCTACGCAAGATCGTCGCACGGGTTCGCCGCGACGGCGCACTGTCGATACGCGACATCGAAGATGACGAACTGGTCGATAAAGACCACGCCTGGGCCAGCCGCAAGCCCTCGAAACGGGCATTGCAACTGGCCTTCTACATGGGGAAGCTGACGGTCAGCGAACGCACGGGCATGCTCAAGAAGTACGAACTGATGGACCGGCATTTTCATTGGGACAGGCCGCCCCGCAAGGCCAGCGAGAAACAGGTCGCCGATTACCTGCTGGACAGGGCGCTGCGCTCGCAAGGCCTGGTAAGCCTGGATTCCGTCTGCCACCTGAATGCCTGGCGCAAGCCGCTGCTGCGCCAGGCCATCGAGAAACGGGTCAAGCAAGGCAGACTGCTTCCCGTGGCGCTGGACGGTGCCGGCAAGACCGAACATTGGGCCCATCCCGAAGCCCTGGCCGCCAAACTTCAGGAAACGGCGCAGGTCCACATTCTTTCGCCTTTCGATCCGCTGATCATCCAACGCAAGCGACTGAAGATGTTCTTCGATTACGAGCATCTGTTCGAAGCCTATGTGCCCCGCGAAAAGCGCGTCTACGGCTATATGGGGCTGCCGGTTCTGGTCGGCGACGAAATCGTGGCGGTTCTTGATTTGAAAGCGGACCGGGCGCGGCGCGAGCTGCTTATCCAGGCCTGGACCTGGGTGGGCCGGGGCCGCGCATCGGCCCATAAACGCCTGATCGAAGAAAAGCTGGACGCCTTCGCACAATTCCAGTTCGCCTCGTAAGCGGGTGCCTTGCCGGCATGCAATGCCGGGATCAGGCCGTCGAACAGTAAGTGATGAACCTATAATATACTGTTTATTTGTACAGTAATTTGCGGGGGCAGCACCATGCACGACGCACCCATCAAGGGCCGGGGCAGCTTGTCGAACCGGGCCTCGCGATACGACGAGCTTCAACGCGTAGCGTTCGACGACGAATGGACGGTAAACCCGCCGGACGATGGCGTGCGACCCGCCACGACCGTGACGGTTGAAACGGCCAAATCCATCATCTCCCGCAACGATTCGCCCGACATCCCCTTCGACCAATCCATCAACCCCTACCGGGGTTGCGAGCACGGATGCGTTTATTGCTATGCGCGGCCCACCCACGCCTATCTGAACCATTCGCCCGGCCTGGATTTCGAAACCAGGTTCTATGCCAAGACCAATGCGGCCGAGCTACTGCGCAAAGCCTTGTCCAACCCGTCGTATACGCCCAAGCTGATCGCGCTGGGCGCCAACACCGATCCCTACCAGCCCATAGAACGGCGACTGCGGATAACGGCCTCCATCCTGGAGGTGCTGCACGAGTTCAATCACCCCGTCGCCATCACCACCAAGTCCGCCTCCATCACGCGGGACATGGACCTGCTTGCGCGGATGGCCGAAAAAAACCTGGTCCGGGTGCTGATGTCCATCGGTACGCTGGACCGCGACATCGCTCGTACCCTGGAACCGCGCGCCAGCACGCCCGGCGCGCGGCTCCAGGCCCTGCGCCGCCTGAACGAAGCGGGTGTGCCCAGCGGCGTCATCGTGGCGCCCGTCATTCCCGCGCTGACCGACCACGGAATTGAAAAAGTCCTGTTCAGCGCCAAGGAGGCGGGCGCGACGCATGCCTCTTACGTCCTGCTGCGCCTGCCGCTGGAAATCGCAGAACTGTTCCGCGAATGGCTGGCGGCCCACCATCCCATGAAAGAAGCCCACGTCATGAATCTGATCAAGGAAATGCGCGGCGGCCGCGTCTACGATTCCGACTTCAAGACACGCATGAAGGGCAGCGGCGTTTTCGCCGACCTTCTTGAACAGCGCTTCAGGAAGGCCTGTCTGAAAGCCGACCTGAACCGGACGCGGCCGACGCTGGATATGTCCTTGTTTCGCCGCCCGGATGGCGGCAAACGGCAACTGCCTCTATTCTGAAACCCGGCCGGTGCCTTCACGGTGGTCAGGGCCACGCCGCGCCATCCTCTCCCTTGCGGCGCCAACAGGGCTTACCCCGACGGCGCAATGCGTCTAAAATCGACTGGCTATTGCAAACCGCTGCACACCCGCGGGAGATCCACGATCTTCCTGTCCCACGCAAGGGGGCCCGACCGGCCCCCGCGCCACTCTTGGAGAACACCATGCCTGGATTGCTGCCCGATGTCGACCCCGACGGATTGCTCGAATACTCGGTGGTCTACACCGACCGCGCCCTCAACCATATGTCCGGCGCCTTCCAGGGGGTAATGAAAGACATCTCCCGCACCCTGAAGCAAGTCTACAAGGCCGATTCGGCCATCGTCGTGCCCGGCAGCGGCACCTTCGGCATGGAAGCGGTGGCGCGCCAGTTCGCGACCGGCAAGAAATGCCTGGTGATCCGCAACGGCTGGTTCAGCTTCCGCTGGACCCAGATCTTCGACATGGGGAACATACCCGCCGAAACACGGGTCCTGAAGGCGGCCCCGGTTCAGGCCGGCGCTCAGGCGGCCTATGCGCCTCCGGCCATCGAAGACGTCGTGGCCGCCATCAAGGAATTCAAGCCCGACCTGGTGCTGGCCGCTCACGTCGAGACCGCCTCGGGCATCATGCTGCCCGAGGACTACATGCGCAAGATCGCGGCGGCCGTGCACCAGGAAGGCGGCCTGTTCGTGCTGGATTGCATTGCCTCCGGCACCATCTGGGTCGACATGCGCGCCGTGGGCGTCGACGTGCTGATCAGCGCCCCTCAAAAAGGCTGGACCTCTTCGGCATGCTGCGCCCTGGTCATGCTGGGCGAATCGGCCCGCGCCAAGATCGACGGCACGACCAGCACCAGTTTCGCCTGCGACCTGCGCAAATGGCTGCAAATCATGGAGTCCTACGAAAAAGGCGGCTTCGGATACCACGCCACCATGCCCACCGATTCCCTGACCGTCTTGCGCGACGTCATGGCCGAGACCGAAGCCTACGGCTTCGACAAGGTGCGCGCCGAACAACAGGAACTGGGCGACAAGGTACGCGCGCTGCTGCGCGAACAAGGCTATAAAAGCGTGGCGGCAAAGGGCTACGAGGCGCCGGGCGTGGTGGTCAGCTACACCGACGACGACGGCATCCATTCAGCCAAGAAATTCGCCCAGGCCGGCCTGCAGGCGGCGGCGGGCGTGCCGCTGCAATGCGACGAGCCCCAAGGCTTCAAGACCTTCCGCATCGGGCTGTTCGGGCTGGACAAGCTGCACAATATCGACCGCACGGTGGCTACCCTGGCAACTGCCCTGGGCAAGATGAAATAAGCCGCGCGGCTATTTGCCGCGCATCAAGCCTATCAAGCGCCGATCGCGCTTGGTGGGCCGTCCGGCGGCAATGTCCCGCGCGGGTTCAGGAGCCAGCCGCCTGAGTTCGGCGGCCTGCTGGCGCGCCGCCGCGCTTTCAGGGGTTTCCTCGTACAGCCCGACGGCCACCGAGGCCGGGCCGCGCACGCTGCTAAGCGCACATACACGCACCAGCATGGCCAGATCTTCCTTGCGCACGCCGACCACGTCGCCCACCGCGATCTCGCGCGCCGGCTTGACGACCCGGCCGTTCACCGACACCCTGCCCTTGGCGATCTCGTCCGCCGCCAGGCTGCGGGTCTTGTAGAAGCGCGCCGCCCATAGCCATTTGTCTATCCTGATCTTGTCCATCGCGGGGCTCCGGCAGGCTAGGTTTCGCCCCGCCCCACCCACTTGGGCACCGCGGGCGGCGTATAAGCGGCGTAACGATCCAACAGGATGTCCGGATCGGACTCGACCACCAGCATCCGGCGATGCTGTTCGCGGACGAAATCCTCGGACACGGTGTGATCCAGGAAAGTCGCCAAAGCGTCGTAATAGCCGTCGACATTGAACAAGCCACAAGGCTTGCCGTGAAAACCCAGCTGCGCCCAAGTCCAGACTTCGAAGATTTCCTCCAGCGTGCCCACCCCTCCGGGCATGGCGACGAAACCGTCGGCCAGCTCGGCCATCTGCGTTTTTCGGGCATGCATGGAAGGCGTCACGTGCAGCTCGGTCAGGCCTTTGTGCGCCAGCTCCTTTTTTTGCAGCGACTCGGGAATCACGCCTATGGCCTGGCCGCCCAGGCGCAGCACCTCGTCGGCGACCACACCCATGATGCCCACGCTGGCCCCGCCATAGACCAGGCGTATGTTCCGCTGGACCATGGCCCGCGCCAGGGCGCGCGCCTGCGTCGCATAGGACTCGGTCCGGCCGATGCTGGATCCGCAGTAAACGCATAAGCTGTTGAATTTTTCCATGTCTTCCTAGTTTGCCTTAGTGCGGCGCGCGGCCGCGCAGGTACTCCGCCACCGCCCGCCTATCGCCCGCGAACACGATGCGCCCGGCATGCTGTTCGCGCTGATAAGCGTACATCGGATCGTAGTATTCCTTGAGCAAGCCTTCTATCCAGCCGCAATGCATGTCGACCGCCCCGCTGCGCCGCTGTTCCGCCAGGGCGGCATCCATGATGGCCGACAGCCCCTGATAGCGCTCCTGGCCCAGGCGCTTGACTATCCGGCGCAAGCAGTCTTGCAAGCGCTCCGCAAATGCCTCGAAACCCGCCTCCTCGCCCAGCAGGGCGACGAACTGCGCACAAAGGTCGATGACGTAATCGCCCAGTATGCGCTGGACACGCCCGGCAAAGTCGTCTTCCAGCCAGACCACCGGATAGCCGGCCATTTTCCGCTGCAGCACCAGCGGCAAGGCGCAACTGCCTATCATGCGGCTTTCTTCTTCCAGAACGAAGGACCGCATGCCGCGGGCGCGCTTCTTCAACAGGTCGATGGCCAGGGCGTTCTCGAAATCGATTTGCACCGGCTGCGGCCTGGCATGCCGGCCGAAGCTGGAACCGCGATGGCGTGCGTGGCCTTCCAGGTCGACGCCGTTATCCAGCTGAACCAGAACTTCGGTCTTGCCGACCCCGGTAAGACCACCAAGCAGGGTGAATTCGCATTCGGATACCGCCGCGTCCAGGGTCTGGATGAGAAAGCCGCGCATGGCCTTGTAGCCGCCGATTACGCGCGGATAATCGATGCCCGCCTCGGCCTTCAGCCACTGCTGGCTGATTTGCGAGCGCAGCCCACCGCGAAAGCAGTACAAATAGCCATCGGGATTCGCCCGGGCGAAGTCGGCCCAGGCCTGGATGCGGCTGGCCTTGACGGCGCCCGACACCAGGCGGTGGCCCAGATCGATGGCGGCCTGGCTGCCCTGCCGCTTGTAGCAGGTGCCGACGCGAGCGCGCTCGTCGTCGTCCATCAGGGGCCGGTTCAAGGCACGGGGAAACGCCCCCTTGACGAACTCGATGGGCGCGCGCACGTCCATCATGGGCACATCGTTCAGGAAAATGCCGCGATAATCGTCGCTGTTTTCGCGCATCAGGACACCTTGGTTGCCGTGCCCGGATAGCGGTGCGCCGCCGGGCGACGACTCCCCGCAAAACAAATGGACTCGCCCATGGAAACTAGATTTTCTCGGTTTCGCCGGCCTTGGGCTTCCAGGCCAGCAAGCGGTCTTCGACCAGGGTGACCAGGCCGTCCAGCAGCAAGGCGAACAGCGTCAGCACGACGATGCCCGCAAACACGGTGTTGACGTCCAGCGTGCCCTCGGCCTGCAGGATCAGGTAGCCCACGCCGCTGGCCGAGCCCAGGTATTCGCCCACCACCGCGCCCACGAAGGCCAGGCCCACCGAGGTGTGCAAGCTGGAAAATACCCAGCTGGTGGCCGAGGGGATGTACACATGGCGCAGCAACTGCTTACGGTTGGCGCCCAGCATGCGGGCGTTGTCCAGCAAGGTGGTGCTGACCTCGCGCACACCCTGGTACACGTTGAAGAACACGATGAAAAACACCAGGGTTACGGCCAGCGCCACCTTGGACCAGATGCCCAGGCCGAACCACATGCCGAATATCGGCGCCAGGATGACGCGGGGCATGGAATTGGCCGCGGTGATGTAGGGATCCAGCAAGGCGCTGGCGCCACGCGACAAGCCCAGCCACAGGCCGAAGCCCAGGCCGGCGGCCGTGCCGATGGCGAAAGCCAGCACGGTCTCGGTAAGAGTAATGCCCAGATGCCGGTAGATGTCGGCGTTGGTCACGAACCAAGCCCAGATGACCTTGGCGACTTCGACCGGCTGGCCGAAGAAGAAGGCGAAATTCCGGTCTTGCGAGGCAAAATGCCAGGCCACCAGGACGATGACCAGGAGCAACACCTGCCAGAACCGCAGGTGCAAGGAATTGGATTTGAATGACTTCGACATCTCAGGCCCGTTTTTGTTGGGCATAGCCCTTTAGCACTTCTTCGCGCAAGACATCCCAGATGGCCTTGTGCAGTTCGACGAAGCGCGGATTGGTACGCACCTCGGCGACGTCGCGCGGGCGCGGGATGTCAATGGCGAACTCGCCGATGGGATGCGTGGCGGGTCCCGCCGACAGAACGACCACGCGGTCGCTCATGGCGATGGCTTCATCCAGGTCGTGGGTGATGAACAGCACGGCCTTGCGCTTGGCCATCCACAGGTCGAGGACTTCGTTTTCCATGAGCTGGCGCGTCTGGACGTCCAATGCGGAAAAGGGCTCATCCATGAGGATGATGTCGGGATCGCGTATCAGCGTTTGCGCCAGCATGGCGCGCTTGCGCATGCCGCCCGACATCTGGTGCGGATAGCGGTT
Source organism: Burkholderiaceae bacterium (assembly GCA_049646585.1). Classification (GTDB taxonomy): domain Bacteria; phylum Pseudomonadota; class Gammaproteobacteria; order Burkholderiales; family Burkholderiaceae_B. Next base: position 26,059 of record JBARWC010000109.1, read on the forward strand.
CTCGAAACCGCCCAGCCCCACCCTTTTCAGCCAGTCCAGGCCTTGCGCCCTGGCCTGGTCCGCCGGAACGCCCGCGAATTCCAGCCCCGCGGTGACGTTGGACAAGGCGCTGCGCCAGGGCATCAGGGCTTCGCCCTGGAACATATAGCCCGCGCGATGGTTCACGCCATGCAGCGGCTTGCCGAAAACCTTGACCTGGCCCGACGAGGGGTGCAGCAGACCAGCCCCGACGTTCAGCAGGGTGGACTTGCCGCAGCCTGTGGGCCCCACCACCGACACGAATTCGCCCGGGGCAATGGCGATGGTGGCCTCTTTTACAGCGGTATAGCTTTTACCCGCCCCTTCGTTCGAGGCGAAGGTGCAGGTAATGTTGTCCAGCAACAGTGCGGCATCAAGCATATTTTTTATTGGCTTTGGCTACGAAGTCATTGGTCCAGATCTTGGACACGTCGATCTTGTCGGCCGGGAAGTTGGGCACGAAGGCCGCCAATGCCTTGAGCGCCGTTGCCGGGCCGTCCTTGGCCACGGTACCGTCCGGCGACAGGGCTTCCTTGTTGCCTTTCAGGGCCAGCTTGTAAAGATCGGGATCGCCCAACAGATAGCCTTCCGGCACGACCTTGGCGATTTGATCCGGGGTGGCGGCCTGTATCCATTTGTCGGCACGCACGATGGCATTGGCCAGCGCCTGGGTGGTGTTGGGGTTCTTGTCGATGAATTCTTGCGAGGTGTACAGGCAGCCCGACGGCATGTTGCCGCCGAAGATCTGGTGGGTATCCTTCAGGGTGCGGGTATCGGCGATGATTTGAACCGCGTCTTCCTTGAGCAGGGTGCTGATGACAGGGTCCAGGTTGGCCATGGCATCGATCTGGCCGGTGCGCATGGCGGTGATGGCGCCGGCGCCGGCGCCCACCCCGACGAAGGACACGTCGGTGGGCTTCAGGCCGTGCTGGGCCAGGAAGAAGCTGGCCATCATGTTGGTGGACGAGCCGGGCGCCGTGACGCCGATTTTCTTGCCCTTGAGGTCGGCGGGCGACTTGTAGTTGGCCATGGTCTTCTTGGACACCACCAGCACGATCATGGGCGCCTGGCCCTGCTGCGCGAAGGCGCGGTAGGCCTGACCCTTGGATTGCAGGTTGATGGTGTGCTCGAAAGCGCCGGACACGACGTCGGCGCTGCCGCCGACCACCGCCTGCAGGGCCTTGGAGCCGCCCGCGAAGTCGACGATCTTGGCATCCAGGCCTTCATCCTTGAAATAGCCATTGATGTGGGCGATGGACAAAGGCAGGTAGTAAATAAGGGCCTGACCGCCCACGGCAATGGTGACTTCTTTCTTTTCGAGCGACTGGGCACGGGCGAGGCCGGGCACCATGGTTGCGGCGCCGGCGGCACCGGCCAATTTAAGCAATTCACGACGTGATACGGACATGGAAGGTCTCCTGGATAAAATAATTTCCCGATATTACCCGAGAATATTCCGCCTGATTATCGGGACTTGCACCATGCGGTGGGTGCAAATCAGGTGCTGCGCCGCTCCATCAGCGCCCAGGCGATGGTTCCGGCATCCACGTATTCCAGCTCGCTGCCGGCGGGCACGCCGCGCGCCAGCCGGCTTACCGACAGGCCCTGGGCGCGTAAAAGCTCGGACAGGTAGTGCGCCGTGGTCTCGCCTTCGGCCGTGAAGTTGGTGGCCAGGATGACCTCGCGCACCACGCCGTCGCCGGCCCGCCGCACAAGGCGGTCGAAGCGCAGCTCCTGCGGGCCGACGCCCTCCAGCGGCGCCAGGCGCCCCATCAGCACGTAGTACAGGCCGCGATAGCCGTGGCTGGACTCGATCATGTTCTGGTCGGCCGGCGTTTCGACCACGCAAAGCACAGAGCCGTCGCGCTTGGGATTGGCGCAGGTGGCGCAGATATCTTCTTCGGCAAAGCCATTGCACTGGCTGCAATGGCGTAAATCCTTCACGGCCGAGGCCAGTGCGCGGCTTAATTGATCGGCCGCGGGAAGGTCATGCTGCATCAGGTGGTAGGCCATGCGCCTGGCCGAACGCAGCCCCACGCCGGGCAAACGGCGCAAGGCCTCGATAAGCGTGGTGAGCGGTTCCGGCTCGGGCAGCGGCGCTTCCATCAGAAGGGCAGCTTCATTCCGGGCGGCAGGGGCATGCCGGCCGTGACGGACGCCATTTTTTCCTGCGAGGTGGCATCGGCTTTGCGCAATGCGTCGTTGAAAGCCGCCGCAACGAGGTCTTCGAGCATGTCTTTGTCATCGGCCAGCAAGCTGGGATCGATGGCGACGCGCTTGACGTCATGCCGGCAGCTCATGGACACCTTGACCAGGCCGCCCCCGGAAGCGCCCTCGACGATGATGTCCGCCAGGGCTTCCTGCGCCTTTTTCATGTTTTCCTGCATTTGCTGAGCCTGGCGCATCAAACCGGCGATCTGGCCTTTCATCATGATTGGTTTTCCTGAAGAGATAAAAACAAAGGAGAAATGCGCCTACGCGGCCTTATGCCTGGGCGTGGCGCTGATGGAACCCGGCACCACCTGGGCGCCGAATTCCTTGACGAGGGTCTGCACGAAGGGGTCGTCGGCAACGGCTTGTTCAGCCTGCTTCTGCCGCTCGGCCCTTTCCATCTGTTCGTGGGCATGGGCGGTGTCCTCGCCGGTGGCCCCGTACTCGACGACAAGCTGGATGACCGCGCCGAAGTGTTCCGACAGCACGGTGCATAGCCGCGCCTTGCCCGGGCTTTCGGCGAGCGTGCGTATGGCGACGCGCAGCGTGACCTGGTCGCCTTGCGAACCCAGCCACTCGCTCTGTCGCGCCAGCTCGGCCGCCAGCCCCGTCACGGGCAGCGAGGCCGCCAGCGCGGGCCAGGCCTGGGCGGTCATGTCGCGTACGCGAGGCCCGCCGCCCTTCTTGCGCTCGGTGGCGAAAATGGCGGGCACCATGTCTTCCTGAGCGCCCTGGGGCGCCAGGAATTCGCCCGAAGCGTCATCGGGGTCGCCCATGCCGACGGGCTCGTAGCCCGCGTCGTCGAAATATTCCTCATCGGGAATATGCATGGTTTCAAAACCGTCCGGGCCGTCATCAGGTGCGCCGGAAGGCTGGGCCGCGCCGGCGGTGGACACCGGCCGCGATGGCTCATGGGCCGGTTCTTGAACCTGTTCCTGAACCCGTTCTTGCGCTTGCCCTTGAACCTGCTCGTGCCGCCCCGTCTGTCTTGTGCCGGCCGCATCGGCCTCGGCAAGCACGGCCGGGCGCCGCAATGGCTCCGCAGCCGGAGGCGCGTCTTCCCAGGCGGGGACGTCGTCGCCTGCGCTGGAAAATGCCTGGGCCTGGGGCGCAGGCGCCGCAACCGGCGCCGGACGCATTGGAGCCGGGGCCTGGACCCGTGCCGCCGGCGCGTCGTTGCGCAAGGCTGCGGAAGGACCCTGCTTCGCGGTGCTGGCG
>JBARWC010000110.1:0-5496 GCA_049646585.1 Burkholderiaceae bacterium
GGCGGGATCAGGGCGTCGCGACATGCCCCCGCCATGGCGAGGGCATCGGCGGCTTCGCCGGCGGCCATCCTGCGCCGATAGGCCAGGGCGACACGGCCGCAGCAATGGCTGAACAAGACTCCGGCGACCGCCGCTGCGGCGGCTGCGACTATTGCGATGAAGACGGCTGGCAAATCCGGCAAGTTGCGGTCCTCCGACGGGCTTTTTGTTTTACGGCGGTGGCAATTAATGCGTAGAATGCATGTTCCTGGCCTACCGTCGACGGAACATCATGCCTCGTTCAATTTCGTTCATTCAACGCCATTGCGGCAAACCTTTGGGCGCCCTGGCGCTAGCCCTGCTGTTGGCCGGCTGCGCCCAGCAGCGCACGCCGGACTACTACGCCACCGCGCATGACAGCACCGCGAGCGACGCACAGATGCAGGCCCAGGGCCGAAGCAGCGCGCGCGCGCCGTCGCAAATACAACTGGGCTTCGGGGGCGACCAGAAAGCCAACAAGCCAGCAAGCGCACAAGAAGCCGCCGGTGAGCAAGCGGTAGTCAAGGCACGCCCGCTGGCCGAGGCCAAGACCTTCCTGGGCACCATTCCCTGCGCGGCCGGAGCGGCGGTATGCTCGGCGCAGCGCCTGACGCTGACCCTGGCGCCCAGCGGCGCATGGCGTTCGCGCGCCGTCATGCTGGACAAGCCCGATGCCAAGAACAATATCGTTCAGCATGGCTGCTGGGACGTGATCGGCACGCGGCCCTTGCGCATCGTATTGAAGCTGAACGAACAAGCCAGCCTGGCCAGCATGACCTTCTTGAACGACAACGTGCTGCGCATCGATATGATCAACAATGCCACGCCTACGCTGGAATACAGGCTGACCCGCCAGGCCGACATCGACGCCATCAACGAGCTGGACGCCAAGGCGCCGCAGCAATGCGGCTAGGCGTCGCGCTTAGGGCTTAAATAAAGGCTTAATTAACGCGCTTGCCCAAGACACAATGGGCAAGCTCGACTGCGTTCTTGACTTGCATCTTTTGGAAGATGCGCGCGCGATGCGCTTCGACGGTGCGTTGCGATACGCCTAGTTCCGCGGCAATGATCTTGTTTGGCTTGCCGCGCGCGACGTAGTCCATGACATCCCGTTCACGGGGTGTCAGAACCGAAAAAGGCGATGCTGCAGCGTCGTGTACGTTCTCCACCTTCGTCTCCTCGTTGTTATCGGTGAGGCATTGTGTCATAGAGAAACGTACATGTCAGCTGTCAGTTCTGACAGATCTCCAGGTTGTCGATAAGGCGGGTTGCGCCCAATTTGGCGGCCGCCAGAACCACCAGCGGCTCGCCTGCCTGTATCTCGCCGGCCTCGGGGCGCAGCAGGTCGCGTTGTCGGCGCAGCGAGACGTAGTCGACCTGCCAACCGTGCTTCGACAGGTGCTCCACGGCCTGCGATTCCAAGGCCTGCACATCGGTGTTCCCCGCCTTGATACCCGTCTGCACGTTTTGCAGGGTGGCGTACAAGCGCGGCGCCTCGGCCCGCTCGGCGGGCTGCAAATACATATTGCGCGATGACAGCGCCAAGCCGTCGGCGTCCCGCACCGTTTCGTGGGCCAGGATATTCACGGGCAACTGGAACTGACGGCACATATTGCGCACGACCATGAGCTGCTGGTAGTCCTTCTTGCCGAATACCGCGACACTGGGCTGCACACAGGAAAACAGCTTCATCACCACCGTGCTGACGCCGCCGAAAAAGCCCGGACGGAATTCGCCCTCGAGAATGCCGCCCAGGTCGGGCGGCGGCTGGATCTGGAAATTCTGCGGCTCGGGGTACATTTCCCGCTCGTTCGGAGCGAACAGGACATAGACGTCGCGCTCGCGCTCCAGTTTTTCGATGTCGGCGGCCAGGGTGCGCGGATAGCGATCGAAATCCTCGTTCGGCCCGAACTGCAGCCGGTTCACGAAAATACTGGCGACCACCGGATCGCCATGCTGGCGGGCCAGCTTCATCAAGGACAAATGCGCCTGGTGCAGGTTGCCCATGGTCGGCACGAATGCGACCCGCAACTGCCCGCGCAGTTGGTCGCGCAGTTCTTCTATGGTGTGAACGACTTTCAAGGGAGTCTCCGTTCGGGATGGAGGTGTCCGCCCGCCTATCAGGCGGCGGCACGCATGTACGAGAGGCGCACGTAGATCGGCGCGTAGGGGGCGGCCTGCGTGATTTCCAGCAGGGACTCGCGGGCCAGCTCCAGCATGGCCAGGAAATGCACGACCACGACGGCGGCGGCATCGCCCTGGTGGACGCGCTCCATGAAGAGTTCGGTGAACTCCATGAATTGCACGTCGCTCAGGCGGCGCAGGATCTGGCTCATGTGGTCGCGCACGGACAATTGCTCGCGCGTGATGCGGTGGTGGGCATTCAGGCTGGCCCGGCGCATGATGTCCAGCCAGGCACTGCGCAGGTCTTCGGCGCTGACTTCCGGCAGCGCTTGCTCCACCTGCACGTCGGCATGCGCATGCGTGCGCTGGAAATCGCGGCCCAGCTGCGGCAGGGCGTCCAGCTTCTGCGCGGCCAGCTTCATTTGTTCGTATTCCAGCAAGCGCCGAACCAGTTCTGCGCGCGGATCGTCGACTTCTTCGCCGGTGTCGGACTTCTTGACCGGCAGCAGCATGCGCGACTTGATCTCTATCAGCAGCGCCGCCATCAGCAGGTATTCGCCGGCCAGCTCCAGGTTCTGCTTGCGTATCTGTTCCACATACGACAGGTACTGGCGCGTGACCTCGGCCATGGGGATGTCCAGCACATTGAAATTCTGCTTGCGTATCAGGTACAGCAGCAGATCCAAGGGGCCCTGGAAGGCCTCCAGGAATACTTCCAGCGCATCGGGCGGAATGTACAGGTCCTGGGGCAGGGCGAACAGCGGCTCGCCGTACAAGCGGGCCAGCGCCACGCTGTCGATGACGTCGGGCGTGCTGTCTATGGCTGGATCGACCAGGGCGGAGAGGTCTTGGGCCACTACCTTGGGCAAGGGCATGCGCAGCCGCTAGTCGGCCTGGTAGACATACGGTTTTTGCGCCACACGGGCGGCGCGGAAACCTTCCTGATATTCAGGATCGATATGCTTGTCCCACAGGCGCAAACGGCCTTCGCGTTGCCGCATTTCGGTGTCGGGGTGTTCCGTTTTGTATTTTTTCAGGAACTGGGTAACTTCGGACTCGTAATTCTTTGCCATAATGCTTGCTTGCCAGATGTGCTTAACCTTGGAATTCCGAGTGTACTTCACTCGGCCGCAATTTAGACTGCCCCGATGCCCCCCGAAACGCCAGCCCAGCCATCCGGCGCCCCAAACGGCCAGGAGCTGTCGGCGCGCGAACGCCGCGCCGTCCGGATGATACCGTTCATCGTCGGCTGCGCCCTGTTCATGCAGATGCTGGACGCGACCGTGGTGGCCACCGCCCTGCCCGTCATGGCCGAATCGATGAATTCGAGCGTGGTGCGCATGAACGTGGCCATTACCAGCTACCTGCTGGCGGTTGCCGTGTTCGTGCCGATCAGCGGGTGGGCGGCTGACCGCTTCGGCGCCAGGCGGGTCTTTCTGGCCGCCATTTTACTCTTTGTCTTCAGCTCCATTGCCTGCGCGGCATCGCAGGACATCGGCCAACTGGTCGTCTCGCGGGTGGTCCAGGGCCTGGCGGGCGCCATGATGGTGCCCGTGGGCCGCATCATACTGCTGCGCAAGGTGCCGAAGACGGAATTGCTGAAAGCCATGGCTTTCCTGTCGCTGCCGGCCTTGCTGGGGCCGGTGATCGGACCGCCGCTGGGCGGCTTCCTGGTGACCTACGCCTCGTGGCACTGGATATTCCTGATCAATATACCCGTGGGGATAGTCGGCATCGCCCTGATCCTGCACTTCATAAGCGACGACGCGCCGGCCCAGCCGCGCCGCCTGGACTGGATAGGCTTCCTGCTTAGCGGCGTTTCCCTGGCCACCCTGGTGTCGGGGTTCGAGGCCATAGGCCATCGCTCGCTGCCGCTGGTGCAGTTGCTGGCACTGGTCGGCATCGGGCTGGCCTGCGGGCTGCTGTATATCCGGCACGCCAGGCGCTGCGAATACCCCATCATAGACCTGGCCCTGCTGCGCACCCCGACTTTCGCCATTTCAACCCTGGGCGGCAACCTGTGCCGCTTCGCCATCGGCGCCACGCCCTTCCTGCTGGCCATACTGCTGCAAGTGGGCTTCGGGCTGTCGCCGTTCTCGGCCGGCATGATCACCTTTACCAGTGCCGTGGGCGCCATGGTCATGAAACTGGTGGCCACGCCCATCATCCAGCGCTTCGGCTTCAAACGCGTCCTGACGGTCAATGCGGTGATTGCCGGCTTGTTCGTTGCGCTTTGCGGACTCTTCAGGGCGGACACCCCCATCTGGATGATGGCCCTGATACTGATCATAGGGGGCTTCTTCCGCTCGCTGCAATTTACCGCCGTCAATACCCTGACCTATGCCGACCTGAGCTCCGAGGAAATGAGCCGGGCCAGCAGCTTTGCCGCCATGGCCCAGCAGTTGGGCATCAGCCTGGGCGTGGCCTGCGCGGCGGTCACCTTGAACCTGAGCATGGCCTGGCGCGGCGGCGAGGAACTGGCGCTGGTGGATATTATCTGGGGCTTTGTGGTGATCGGGCTGGTGACCGCGGGGTCGGCCTTGTCGTTCGCCCGCCTGGACCGGGGCGCCGGCGACCATTTGCACACCAATAAGCCAAGTGCGAAATAGGCGCGGTCAGTCGGCCGCCTGATCCATCGGATCGGTGCCGTTGTCCAGCAGCATGACCAGCTTGCAATCGGGCCGCGTGGCCAGGCGGAAGGTGATCTGTTGATAGTGCAGGATACCGTCCTGCGGATGCCTGAATTCCCGCAGGCCGCCCTCGCGATCGACCACCGTATGCCGCGTCCACCAATGCGCGAAGACAGTACTGGACTGCAATAAATCGCCCAGCACCGCGTGCACGTCGGGCTCGTCGGCGTGGGCGCCGGCATCGGCGCGAAATTCAGCCACGACGCGGCTGGCGCGCAGCTCCCAGTCCACGACCAGCTCGCGGGCCGCCGGGTCCAGGAAGATGTAGCGCAGCAGGTTGGGCGACTCGTCGCGGTCGGGCCAGCCGTCGAACAGGCGCAGCAAGGGGGCGTTGCGCGCCAAGACGTTCCAGCAGCGGTCCAGAATGTAGGCGGGCGCGGTGATGCTGTGCACGCAATCGGCCAGCCGCGCGGGCAAGGGCGTGATCAGGTCGCGGCCATGATCGGGGTCGGCGCACTCGGCCAGCTCGAACAGATAATGGCGCTCGGCCCGGGCCAGGCTCAGCACCGACGCCAGCCTGGCCAGCACGCCGGCCGACACCGAGACGTCGCGCCCCTGCTCTATCCAGGTGTACCAGGTAACGCTGATCCCGCACAATTGGGCCAGTTCTTCACGACGCAGGCCGGGCGTGCGCCGCCGCGCGCCGGCGGGCAGGCCCATGGCC
>JBARWC010000111.1:0-4518 GCA_049646585.1 Burkholderiaceae bacterium
AGTTTGCTATCCTGTACGAGGATCGATTCACGCATGCTCATCGCATCAAAGACACTGAGCAGGATGAAGAATAGGCAGACCAATGATTAACACCAACTGCCTGAACACAAAAAAACTGACACTCCCCAGGCACACGGACCGGCACAAGAAACGAATCAAGCACCAACCATCACCACTAAAAGGCTAGATACCCGGTGCAAGAATAAAAAGGGCTAAGCCAAATACCCCTGTATCCGCTCCTTCAAGCCCGGCACCAGCAATGAGCGAACCAGCAAAGCCATGTCCCTGTCGTAATCCTGCCCGCCGGACAGCGCCTCGTACAGCATCCCGCGCGCCGTGGAGCTCAGGTTCTCGGACACGTCCAGCGCCGCGGCAATCACCCCCGGCCAATCGTCCCGACCAACAAGCCGCGTCGCAAACCCCATATCGTGGGCCGACGCCGCATCGAAGGTTTCCGAGCTATCCAGAATACAGGTCGCCCTTTGCGTGCCCACCAGCGCGGCCAGCCGCGTGCTGCCCAACACCAGGCCGAACTTCAGGCCAGGCATGCGGAAAGTGGCGTCGGGCGTGCACACCCGCCAGTTGCATGCCGCGAACAAGTCCGCGCCGGCGCCGAAGTTGCGGCCATGCGCCAGTGCCACGGTCAGCACCCGCGACCTTCCCAGCCTTTCCAGCAACTGCTGTATGCGGACGAAGCGCCAGCAGGTCTGGGCATGGGGCTCATCCTGAATGCCGGTGAAGTCGAAGCCGGCTGAAAAATTCTTGCCATTGCCCTCCAGGACAAACAGCCGCAAGGTGTCTTCCTGCACGGCATCGAGCACGCCATGCAGCTCTTCGATCAAGTCCGACGACAGCGCGTTGCGCTTCTCGGGCCGGTTCAGCCTGATGTGCAATACCGCCGCATCGCGCCGGACGATTTCCAGATTACTCATCGCTCGTTTCCCTGGCCAGCAAAGACGCCTTCAGCTCCGAAGTATGTTCCCCCAGCGCCGGCGGCCGCAGCCGCGCTTGCGGCGTCTGGCCGTTCATGCGCACGGGCGACATAAAGCTTTTCGTGACCCGGCCGTTCGGCAGCTGGATGTCCTGCACCCAATCCATGTGCTGGACTTGCGGGTCGGCCAGCACCTCGGAATAGGTATTGATGGGCGCGCAAGGCACGCCCGCCGTCCTGAATACATTCAGCCAGTGCTCGCTGTCTCCGTCCTGGAAAATTTCTTCCAGGATAAGCAGCAGCTCGCCCTGATGCCGGGCGCGATCGCTGGGCGACCCGAACCGGCTGTCTTCCATCAGATCGGGGCGGCCTATCGCGTGGCACACATTGCTCCAGAGCACATTGTTGCCCGCCGCCATTCCGAAATACCCCTCGCGGCAGCGGAAGACCTGGTACGGCGCATTTCTGGGATGCGCCGAGCCCAGCTTCTTGGGATTCTTGCCGCTGCCGAAGTATTCGGAAGTCTGCAAGGCGGCGATTGCCAAGGACGAACCCAGCATGGAAACGTCGATGTGCATGCCCTCGCCGGTGGCCTCGACCTGCCGCAAGGCGCTGGTCGCGGAAAAAGCCGCGTACAAGCCAGTGGCGAAATCGGAGACCGGAACGCCGCACTTGACGGGAGGGCCGTCGGGCGTGCCGGTTACGCTCATGATGCCGCTCATTGCCTGCATGGTCAGGTCGAAGCCCCCTTCCTGGGACCGGGGGCCCGTCTGCCCATAGGCGGAAATAGAGCAATACACCAGCCGGGGATTGATTTTCTTCAGGGCTTCGTAACCCAGGCCCAGCCTGTCCATGACGCCCGGCCGGTTGTTCTCGATCAGGATGTCGGCCGCCGCGACCAATTGCAGCACGAAGGCCGTATCGAGCGGATCCTTCAGGTTCGCGGTGACCGACTTCTTGTTGCGGTTCAAGGACGCGAAGTTTTCGCTATAGCCGTCCGTCAGGGGCGGCCAGCTGCGCAGGGAGTCGCCCCCCTGCGGATTTTCGATCTTGATGACCTCGGCACCCATATCGGCCAACAGCATCCCGCAAAACGGACCCGCCGCGACATTACAGACTTCCAGGACGGTTATTCCTTCAAGGGGTTTGCTAGCCATGCCTTTCCTGCCTTTACTTAAAGAGGGCCGGGTTTTCCTTCCCGGCCCGTGTTTCAGTTGATCTTGATATTTGCCTGTTTGGCAAGCGCCTTCCACATCGGGATCTCGGTCTTGACGACCTCGTCCAATTCAGCCGGAGTGCCGCCCACGGCCACCGCGCCCTGCGCCAGGAAAGCATCCTGTATTTTCTTGTCCTTGGCGGCAGCCGCGACGGCCGCCTGTATTTTATTGACAACCGCTGCGGGCGTGTTGGCGGGCGCGAACATCGCGTACCAGGAATCCACGTTGAAACCGTCGATGACTTCGGCCACGGCCGGCACATCGGGCAGGACCGGCGTGCGCTTCTTGGTCGAAACCGCCAGGGCCTTCAAGCGGCCGCTCTTGACGTGTTGCGTCACCGAAGGCAGGGAAACCCACAACAAGGGTATGGTGCCGCCCAAGACGTCGATGGTGGCGGGGCCGCCGCCGCGATAGGGAATATGGGTCAGCTTCAGGCCCGTCTTCATCTTGAAGAGCTCGCCCGCGATGTGACTAGGAGAACCCGTGCCCGCCGAACCATAGGCGATTTCCTCGGGGTGCTTCTTGGCGTAGTCGATCAGCTCCTTCAAGGACGATGGCGGAAACTTCGGATTGGCCACCAGAATCTGCGGCGCCGAAGCCACCATGGAAACCGAGCTGAAGTCCTTTTCCGTGTCGAAGGGCAAAGACGTGTAGATGGCCGGATTGATGGTGTGCGAAGACAAGGTGATCAACAGCGTGTAGCCGTCGGGCTTCGCCTTGGCGACGATGCCCGTGCCTATGGTGCCGCCCGCCCCGCCCTTGTTCTCGACCACCACCGGCTGGCCCAGCGCCTTGGACAAAGGGTCTTGCAGAATTCGCGCCGACACGTCGACGCTGCCGCCCGCGGGATAAGAGACGATCAGGGTGATGGGTTTGTCGGGATAGGTTTCCGCACTGGCCGTCGAGATCGCCGCGAGGGCGAAGCACCCGCTTACCGCGGCAAAAACGGCTCCCCGCGTCACGCGCCCCAATACGGAGCGAGCCGCCGGGCGGGACCGGCGCGTTGTGATGTTCATGATGTCTCCTTTTTATAATCAACGGACACGAAAATGCCCGTTTTTCCATGCTTTGCACGGAAAATTCGAATCGAGACATCATTCTATGGTTTCCGTAGACCATAACAATAATTCTAAAATACAGAATCGAAATAAGAAAATACGTAACATGAACAACACGCTTCGAGACGGCCTAAGGGTCATGGACTACCTGGCTTACGCCGACAGGCCCATGTCGCTTACCGAGATATCAACAGCCCTGGAGCTGGGCAAAAGCAAAACGCATCGGCTGCTGCAAACACTGATAGAGGCCAACTACGCCTTTCAGGGCGAATCCTCGAAATACATCGCATCCATCAAGCTCTGGAAGCTGGGGTCGGCCATGCTGCGCCACGCCACCCTGCGCTCCGTGGCCGATGCGGAAATGCAAAGCCTGATGGAGCAAACCGGCGAAAGCGTCCACCTGTCCGTCCTGGAAGAAATGGAAATCGTCTACCTGCACAAAGTAGACAGCGACAACCCCGTCCGCGCCTACAGCCAGATAGGCGGAAGGATGCCCGCCTGCCTGGTCGCCACCGGCAAGGCCATGCTGGCCTTCAAAAACGACAGCGCGCTGAAGGATCTGTACAAAGCCATGATCGCCAAAGGCCACGCCATGCCCAAAAGCGAAAAGGAATTCCTGCAAGAAGCGCGGACCATACGCCAATCCAGAATCGCCATCAACCGCGGCGAATTCCGCTCCGACGTCTACGGCGTGGCCGCCCCCATTTTCGACCGCACAGGCAACGCCATCGCCGCCATCGGCGTCTCCGGCCCCGCCCACCGCTTCGGCCCCGACCGCCTGGACTTCTTCGCCCAAGAGGTCAAACGAAGCTCCGAATTCATCGCCGAAAAACTATTCGGCCAGCCCAGAAACAGTCCCTGGCCCTGAACGGCGTTGCAGCCCAGGACTTATTGCATCGGGCAATCGACTCCCAGCACCCATGCCCCACGGAGATAGCCAGCCTCTCGCTGGCCAGTGTGTGTACACACAGCCCTGGTTTAGCCGCGACCCGGTTCCAACCAGGGCTCCAATCCAACCACCATCCCGATCCAGCCACAGCTCCGACCCAACCACCACCCCGATCCATCCACGGCCCCGATCCAGCCACGACGCCTACCCAGCCACGACTCCTACCCAGCCACGCCCCCGATTCAACCTCGCCCCCCGATTCGGCAGCGGCCCTGATCGTCGACGATGCCCACATCCATCAGGCCCGCCTGCCTGGGCCCCGGGCAGGCGGTTTCGCATGCGCCGCCCGATTGTGCGGAATCGAGGATGCAAGGACGCGCTGTTCGAGCGGGACGTTTTCGGACAGCCGGTGGCTGTCCGACC
>JBARWC010000112.1:0-7211 GCA_049646585.1 Burkholderiaceae bacterium
GCACGGTGCTGCTGCAATGGTCTTTGGTAAAGCCGAAGTGGACGTGGCAGGACGGCGAGGCGGCGCGCAATGGCCAGCTTGTGACGCTGGGCTACACCTACAACTTGTCGCCGCGCACCACGCTGTACGCAGCCGCGGGATACGCCAGGCATTATTCGCTGGAAGATCAGGTGGTCCAGGGGCAAGGCAATACCAGCCGCTATATGGCGGGGATCAATCATAGGTTTTAGCAAAGTGAGGTTTGCCTTCGGGTAGACCTCATATTTTTCTTATAAATTACGCATAATGTGTATTATGTAAAGTTAAGGAATAAAGCTACCCTTGCCCCTTGTCTTTAAGCAGACACCTAAGCCGACATAGGCCGCAGCAATCCCGTCGAAAAAGCCTTTTGGGGCGATGATAGAATTTGCGGCTATTTGAATTGCCGAATGCGCATCGACCCGATGTATGGATTTCGACCGATGTCCCTTAGCCGAACCGGCTTCGCCCACCGCGTAGCCTCATCGCTTGTCCGCTATCCACGCTATCGCTTGCTGTGGATATCCAACCTGTTTTTCTTTGCCGGCGTCTGGACGCAGACGCTGGTGCTTAGTTGGCTCGTTTTCGAAATCACTCGCTCTGAGTTTTCCGTCGCGGTGTTCACGGCGGCGCGGTTGTCGCCGATGATGCTCGGCCCGCTGAGCGGCGTGATCTCGGATCGCTTCAATCGCCCAAGGCTGCTGCTGATTGCTTCGGGCTGGGCTTTCGCCGTCATCGCCTTCATTGCCGTCCTGACCGCCTTGGACATGGTCAATTTTTGGGGACTCGTTTTCGGCGGCTTCTGCATCGGACTTGCGCAATCGCCCTCGCAGCCGGCACGCTTTACGCTGGTCGCTGATCTCGTCGACAGGGAGAGCCTGAGCAACGCAAACGCCTTGAATTCCATTGTTCTGAACATGACGCAGATCATCGGCCCGGCCCTGGGCGGCGTAATGATCGCAGCCTTCGGCGCCGCCGCCGCGCTGGGCATCTCGGCGCTCTGGTACCTGATTTCCTTCATCGCCCTGTGGCGCATCCGTCATGTGAAGAACATGCACGGCGCCGGCCAGCGCGAGAACCTGCGCGCGCTGCTGGTGAGCGGTTTCCATGCGGTGCTGACAAACCGGCTGGTGAGCTGTGTTCTGCTGATCACTTTTGTTGCGAATGTCTGCCTGTGGCCGATCTACCAGGGCTTCATGCCGGTGATCGCCAAGCAGCACCTCGGCCTTAGCCCCTCGGGGCTGGGTTGGCTGCTGACCTGCGCGGGAGTTGGCGGCCTCATTGGTTCCCTGATTATCGCCAGCCTGGGCGATTTCCGCCTGAAGGGTGGGCTTTTCGTCGTCGGCACCGCCACCTGGGCGTTATTGTGGGCCCTTTTCGCAGCCACATCGTGGGTGCCGGCATCATTTGTACTGATGGCCATGATAGGGATGGCCGCCGCGCCCTTTGCCGTCCTGCAGACCACGCTGTTGCTGATGATGGTCCCGCCGAATGTGCAGGGCCGCGTGATGGGCATACAGGAGCTGACGATAGGCATCATGCCCTTGGCCAGCCTCCTGATCGGCGTCTTCGCCGAGCTAATCGGTATCGTCCACGTGGCCATGATCAACGGAAGCTTGCTGGCGCTTTTCCTTGTGGTGCTGGCGATTCGCGTGCCGGCGCTTCTGCGCTATAGCGGGCATGGCGCGCCTTGACCGTCGCATTGAAGGGATAGACGGCTTGACTTTAAAGCCACTATAAGGTTTCCAATGAGGGCAACAAAGGAAATCAGCCATGAATACGCCCCAATCGTCCCATCGCCACGACGGCCCGGCATGCTGCGGCCATGATGATCATCACCAGCATCATCACCAGCACCATGACGACGCGCCGGAACCCATGCCGTCGGGCAGCGCGTCCGGAACGGCGTACCGCATCGCCACCATGGATTGCGCCGCCGAAGAATCCGAGATCCGTCGCGCGCTTGAGCCGATAAGCGGCATACGCAGCCTGGGCTTTCGGCTGGGTGCGCGCACCTTGCTGATCGACGCGCCGCCCGAGGTCTTGCCCGCGGCCTTGTCGGCGATACGAAACATCGGTTTCGACCCGCAAGAGCTGCCCTCCTCCAGCGGCACGGGCGAGTCCGGCGTCGACGAGGATCATGGGGCGTTTTCCAGCGGCATCACGCGCCTGCTCATTGCGCTGGCCTTCGCCCTGGGTGCGGAAGTTCTGTCCTTTTTCGCGCCGGACACGCGCGCCTGGCAAATCGGCGGCATGGCGGTCGCCGCCGTCGGCATCTGGCTGGCCGGGTTTGAAACCTATGCCAAGGGTCTGGCCGCCCTGCGGCGCGGCAGGCTGAACATCAATGCCTTGATGACGGTGGCCGTCACGGGCGCCTTCCTGATCGGGCAATGGGCCGAGGCCGCCATGGTCATGGGCTTGTACGCCGTCGCCGAGCTGATCGAGGCGCGGGCCGTGGATCGGGCGCGCAATGCCATCAAAGGCCTGCTCGACCTTACTCCGGAGACCGCCGAGGTTCGCCAGGCTGACGGAAGCTGGCGCGCGATTCCGGCCAAGGAAGTGGCGCTGAGGGCCATTGTCCGCGTCAAGCCGGGCGAACGGGTGGCCCTGGACGGGGTCGTCACGGCGGGCGCAAGCGCGGTCAACCAGGCGCCCGTGACGGGCGAAAGCGTGCCTGTGGAAAAAGCCCCCGGCGATCCGGTATACGCCGGAACCGTCAATGAATCGGGTTCGCTGGAATTCGAGGTCAGCGCCGTGGCGGGCGATTCGACATTGGCCCGCATCATCCATGCCGTGGAGCAGGCGCAAGGCAGCCGCGCGCCCACGCAACGCTTCATCGACAGGTTTTCGGCCGTCTACACGCCCGCGGTTTTCATCATTGCCCTTGCCGTGGCTTTGTTGGGCCCCCTGCTCTTTGATTTGACCTGGCTGCAAGCCGCGTACAAGGCCCTGGTATTGCTGGTCATTGCCTGCCCTTGCGCGCTGGTTATTTCCACACCGGTCACGGTGGTCAGCGGCCTGGCCTCGGCAGCCCGCTTGGGCATCTTGATCAAAGGCGGGACCTACCTTGAAGAAGCGCGCAAGCTGAAGGCGGTGGCGCTGGACAAAACCGGCACCATCACCCAAGGCAAGCCGGAGCTGGTGGAATGGACACTGGTTTCCTCCGCTGTCGCCAAACAGGATGTGGCCGCCATTGCCGCCGGCCTTGCCGGCCGCTCGGACCACCCCGTATCCAAAGCCATTGCGCAAGGGCTGGACCTTGCCGGGTTCGACGCAAGCAGCTTCGAGGCCCTGCCCGGCCGAGGCGTCAAGGGAACCATAGCGGGTGCTGATTATGTACTGGGCAACCACCGGCTGATCGAAGAGCGCGGGCAATGCGGCGCCGAACTCGAGGCATTGCTTGCCATCCACGAGGAAGCGGGCCGCAGTGTCACCCTGCTGGCGTCAAATGAAGCCGTGTTGGCGATTTTCGCGGTGGCCGACACCATCAAGGCCTCTTCGCGGGCGGCCGTCGCGCGGCTCAAGGCACTGGGGGTTGCGCCGGTCATGCTGACAGGCGACAACAGCGCAACGGCCAGGACCATAGGCCATCAGGCGGGCATCGAGGACGCGCGCGGCAATCTCCTGCCCCAGGACAAGCTGGCCGCCATCCAGGAGATGCAAACGCATTACGGGCCGACGGGAATGACGGGAGACGGCATCAATGATGCGCCCGCCCTGGCCCAGGCCGACATAGGTTTTGCCATGGGGGCCGCAGGCACCGATATCGCCATGGAGGCCGCCGACATCGTCATCATGAACGACGACCTGCACCGCATTGCTTCAACGGTGGAACTGTCGCGCAAGACCCATGCCGTGCTGTGGCAGAACATCAGCTTCGCCATCGGCATCAAGCTGGTGTTCTTCTATCTGGCCATCTTCAGCGGCGCCACCATGTGGATGGCCGTCTTTGCCGACATGGGCGCCAGTCTGCTCGTGGTGGCCAACGGCTTGCGCTTGCTGGGCGGCGGCAAGGCGCCGGATGCACACGAAGCCGATGCCGCCGCGCCTCAAGCCAGCTACGAAGCGGCTTCCGACTAGACCGCCCTGCCCGGCTCCGACATCTACGATTTGGGGCCGGCCGAAAGACGGTGCATTTCGCCCTTGATCGCCGCCGCCAGTTCCAGCAAGGGCTGGCGCAGCCTGTTTATAGCCTCCGGCGAGGGCTGCGCGGTGGCGACACTGGCGTTCAGGACATGGATGGCCTGCCCCGCGCAAACCAGCGGCGTTGCCACGGCGACGACTCCGGGCTGCCATGAGGCGGCGCAATAGCCCTGGACTTCAACGCTGTGGATGGCCTGTTCGATTTCCCGGCGCAGCGTCGCCCACGCATCCGGACGGCGAGCCATCAAATGGGCCATGATGGCTGCGCGCTCGGCGGGCGCGGCGGCGGCAAGATAGGCCCGGCCGAGCGAGGTCTGTTCTATGGGCACTCGCAAGCCGGCGACCACATTGCGCAAGGAAACCTTGCGGTTGTAGCGTACGGATTCCAGGTAGACCATTTCTTCGCGATCCATGGTTGCCAGGCCGACATTGATCTTCAGTGCTTCGGCGGTCTTGCGCATCAATGGCGCCGCCACCCGCAAGATGGGTGAACCCGTGCGCATGGCCTGGGCCAGGCTCAGCAAGGGAGCAGCCAGCCGATAGGCGCGTTCCCGCTGGTCGTAGTCCAGCATGCCAGCCCGCACCAGTGTTTGAGTCAGCCGGCTGACCGTGGCGCGCGACAAGCCGGTCCGATCCGCCAGCTCGCCATTGCCCAGCAAGCCGGCGCCCGGACGGAAGGCGCGCAAGATCTCGATTCCGCGCTCCAGCGAGCGATTCTGCGCCGGTAAAGCCAGCCTTTCCGATTCGTGGGTTTTTGCCATGGGCCATGGGTGCACAGGGTCGACCCATGACGGGCGCAGGCGCCGCTCCAGGGCTCGGAAAATCCGGCCTTGATGGGCCGTCAATTCCATTCTGTGGAATTAGTTTGATTCAAATCGGAAGTTTAGCTCCTAAACTTGCAAACGCGCGGGTGGATGACTGGCATCGAACCAGGACACGCCGCCACGCCGCTTCAAACAATCCCACACGGAGACCTTAATGACATTGGATTCTTTCTTTCGCTTCGGCCGAATCGCCGGCCTTGCGGCGGCCGCCGCCACCCTGGCTGTGCTGTCCGCGCCGGCTTCGGCTGAATTTCCCGAGCAGCCCGTTCGCATCATCGTGCCGTTCTCGCCGGGCGGCGGCACCGATATGATTTCGCGGCTGATCGGCGACGGCATATCGCGCGAGCTGAACAAGCCCGTCATCGTCGAGAACAAGCCGGGCGCCGGAACGACCATAGGCTCCGATGAAGTAGCGCGCAGCAAGCCAGATGGCTATACGCTGCTGATGGCGACCTTCGCGCATGCGATCAACCCCGCGCTGCGCCCCAAGATGCCCTACGACACGGACAAGGCCTTCGCGCCCGTGATTTTGATCGGCCATTCTCCCAGCGTTCTGGTGGTGCGCCCGGACAGCCCCTTCAAATCGGTGGCGGACCTGATCAAGGCGGCCAAAGCGCAGCCGGGCAAGATTACCTATGCTTCGCAAGGCGTGGGCACCTCGGCCCACCTGGCCGGCGAACTGCTTGAAAACCTGGCCAAGGTGGACATGTCGCACGTGCCCTATCGCGGCGCGGGCCCAGCCCTTAACGACTTGCTGGGCGGCCACGTGGATTTGATGTTCGGCACCGCGGCCGCCGTGGGCTCCTCGCTGCAGGCGGGCACGCTGCGCGCGCTGGGCGTTACGACGGCGGAGCGCTCGCCCGCGCTGGCCGACATTCCCGCTATCGCTGAATCGATACCCGGCTACAAGCTGGACAGCTGGTACGGGCTGTACGCGCCGGCCGGCACGCCCGACAAGGTCATTGCCCGCCTGAACGAAGCGGCCACCAAGGCGGCCCAGGCCGAAGCCTTCAAAAGCAAGGTGCAGCAGGAAGGCCTGATGGTGACGCCGGGCACGCCCCAGGATCTGGACAAGTACGTCAAGGCCGAGCAGAAGCGCTGGGCCGAAGTCGTCGCCTCCAGCAATATCAGCTTGAACTAACCCACGGTTTTACGCAGCGAACACGGAAGAGGAATACCCATGTCCAATGAGCTCATTCAGCTCGATGTCCAGGACGGCATCGCAACCATCTACTTGAATCGTCCCGATAAGCGCAACGCTTTCAGCGACGAAATGCGCGCCCGCTATATCGAAGTCCTCGAGGCGGTCACGGCCGACCGGGGCATCCGCGCCGTGGTGCTTACTGGCAGAGGCAAGGGTTTCTGCGCCGGCGGCGACGTGGCCGGCATGGAAAACCGCATGCGGGCCGAGGCGGGCGAAATCGCTTTCAACGGCTGGGCCCGACAGCAGCAAGTCCATCGCTGTGTGAGCCTGCTGCACTCCATGCCCAAGCCCACCATCGCGGCCGTGAACGGCGCGGCTTCCGGCCTGGGCGCGGACACCGCCATCAGCTGCGATTTCGTGCTGGCCAGCGACGGCGCCTCGTTTACCTGGTCCTACATCAACCGTGGCCTGGTCCCGGACGGCGGCGGCATGTATTTTCTGCCGCGCCGGGTGGGCTTGCCGAAAGCCAAGGATCTTATTTTCAGCGGGAGAAAAATCGATGCGCCTGAAGCGCTGGAACTGGGCATCGCCGATCGCCTGGTCGGCGCCGATGAACTGCTGCCTGCCGCCTGGCGCTGGGCGCAAGAACTGAGCAAAGGGTCTCCCACGGCGCTGGCCCTGGGCAAGACGATATTGAATCAGTCCTTTGAACTGAGCGCCGGGCAGATCTTTTCGCAAGGCAGCCAGGCGCAAGGCATTTGCTACACATCGACCGAGCACAGGACGGCCGTGCAGGCCTTCCTGCAAGCCCGGGATGAACGCAAGGCCGCTTCCACCACCGTCAAGGATTGATCACCATGAATGCGATTTCCCGCCTCGTCAACCCTCGCAGCGTGGCCGTCATAGGCGCGTCCGCCGACCCGGCCAAGACTGCGGGCCGGCCGGTCGCCTATCTGCGCAAGCACGGCTTCCAAGGGGCCATCTATCCGGTCAACCCCAAGGTCGACGCGATAGCCGGGCTCAAGTGCTACCCCGACGTGGCCTCCTTGCCTGAAACGCCCGACGTGGGGATAGTGCTGCTG
>JBARWC010000113.1:0-2127 GCA_049646585.1 Burkholderiaceae bacterium
GGGTCTCGCCACGGCCATGGGTTTCGACGATACCAATAACGACATCCACCCCTTGGCGGTGCAGTTCTCGCGCACGGGCCAGCATGGCGTAGGTCTTGCCAACGCCAGGCGCAGCACCCAAAAATACCGTCAACCGTCCGGCAGACTCTCGCTTGAGTTCACCCAGTATGGCGTCGGATTTTATGGGTTGGGTCGCTCCCATAAGGCGGTCCTCTTAACTCGATAACTTCATAGGGTTTTGGGCAACGTTTTTTAGCGTTGCCCAATTATTCCAGATTATTAACTTTCAGAAGAATGGGGTCAGCATAATGTCGATCAGCTTGATTCCGATGAACGGCGCGATGAGGCCACCGACGCCGTAGATCAGAAGGTTGCGCCTGAGCAGATGCGAGGCCGATTCGGCCCGATACTTCACCCCACGCAAGGCAAGCGGGATCAAGGCAACGATGATGAGCGCATTGAAGATCACCGCGGATAGAATCGCCGAACTCGGACTATGCAAGCCCATCACGTTCAAAGCTCCCAGTGCCGGGTAGGTGGCCACGAACGCGGCCGGAATGATCGCGAAGTACTTTGCCAGGTCGTTCGCGACACTGAAGGTAGTCAGCGCTCCGCGCGTCATGATCATCTGTTTGCCCACCTCGACAACCCGCAGAAGCTTGGTGGGATTGCTGTCCAGATCCACCATGTTGCCCGCTTCCTTTGCGGCTTGAGTGCCGCTGTTCATCGCCACGGCCACATCGGCCTGCGCAAGGGCCGGCGCGTCATTTGTGCCGTCCCCCGTCATGGCCACCAAGTGGCCCTCGGCCTGGTATTTGCGGATCAGACGCAACTTGTCTTCAGGCGTGGCTTCAGCCAAGAAATCATCCACGCCTGCATCAGCGGCAATCGTGGCTGCAGTGAGCCTGTTGTCCCCCGTAATCATGACAGTCTTGATTCCCATGGCGCGCAGTTGGCCGAAACGCTCCTTGATGCCATGCTTGATGATGTCTTTGAGTTCGACCACACCAATGACGCTTGGGCCGTCGGCCACGACCAGAGGTGTGCTGCCACGCCGAGAAATTTCCTCGACGATCCGGCTAACGGCCTCAGGGAATGTCCCGCCGGCATGCTCCACGTAGGCGCGAATCGCCGATGCAGCCCCTTTGCGCAGTTGCCGATCTTCGATGTCTATGCCGCTCATGCGGGTCATTGCACTGAATGCAATGGGCTGTGCACCGTCCAGTGTCCGAGGCTTAATATTAAAGCTGCCCTTGGCCAGCGTCACAATGGAGCGACCTTCCGGCGTTTCGTCAGCCAGCGAAGCCAGGTAGGCAGCATTGGCAACAGCCGGCTCAGACAGGCCAGGAGCGGCGACAAACCTGACAGCTTCGCGGTTGCCCAGGGTGATCGTGCCAGTCTTGTCGAGTAGCAGCACGTCAACGTCACCGGCAGCTTCGATCGCGCGACCAGAGGTTGCTAATACATTTGCCTTCATCATGCGGCTCATGCCAGCAATGCCCACAGTCGATAGCAGGGCCCCAATGGTGGTCGGGATCAGGCATACCAGCAGGGCAATGAGGACCGTGATGCTCACTGGCTGTCCTGCGCCATTGACCTGTACGCCGAACATGGAGAACGGCAACAAGGTCACGCATACCAGCAGGAAGATCAGCGTCAGGGCGACCAACAGGATGTTCAGCGCAAGCTCGTTCGGTGTCTTGCCTCGCTTGGCACCCTCGACCATGGCGATCATGCGGTCAAGGAACGCCTCACCAGGCTTCGCTGTGACGCGCATGATGATCCAGTCCGAGAGCACGCGGGTCCCGCCGGTAACCGAGCTGAGATCGCCCCCAGCCTCGCGGATCACCGGAGCCGACTCCCCTGTGATGGCCGACTCATCGACGGAGGCGACCCCAACCAGGACCTCTCCATCCGCTGGGATGGTTTCTCCGGCGTTGACATGGACGTAAGCGCCCACGGCCAATTCGTCGCTGGGGACGGGCCAGCTCGTACCGTCCAGCTTAGGTTCCTTGAGCACACGGGCAACCACTCGCCGCCGAGAGGCGCGCAGCGCTTGAGCATGCGCTTTGCCGCGGCCCTCGGCCAATGCCTCGGCTGCGTTGGCGAAGAGCACGGTGAACCAGA
>JBARWC010000114.1:0-6114 GCA_049646585.1 Burkholderiaceae bacterium
TGAGCTTCAGGTCATAAGGGTGTGGCGGTAACCAGGCTGTCAACGCAATTGAGCCTTGACCCCTGCGGAGCACTATTGCAGTGCCGCCTACAAGGCAAGCGCCAAGCAGCAACCAAGCAGTGATCAAACAACCACCCAAGCAGCGACCAGGTAGTTATGAAGCGGCCGTCAAGCAGTGATCAAACCACTCAAGAACCTTTGGATAGACGACTCAGCATGCCTATGCCTTGAGGTGTGGCTGGCGGGCCGGGGGTGGGCGACCTTTGAGCAAGCCGCAGGCCTGGCTTGGAAGCGGGGGCGTAAGAGTGCGCGCTGTTTGAACATAAAATCAGCCGGGGGCTGATTTTATGTGAGTTCGCGCACGTCCCCCGATGGAAAGCCGGGACAAGGGAAGCCCGAAGGGCCGCAGCGATCGGGAGCACAGCCCCGGCCCGCCAGCCGTGCCGACTCAAGAAACCAAAAATGAAGAAGGCCAGCCGCGCCGACTCAAGAAACCAAAGATAGACAAAAAAAGCGCCCCAGCTTTTAACCGGGGCGCTTAATCAATACCATCCAGCCACAAGACCAAACGGCAAAGAAGACAAAGCAGGATCAGGCCGCCATCGCTTCCGCTTTCTGCGCTACCGCATGTCGGTTCACCGCGCTAAGAATCGCCATGAACGAAGCCGTCACGATATCACCATGGATACCCACCCCGAAGCCAGTGGCCGACTCGCCCACCCGCAACTCCACATAGCAGGCTGCGCGCGTATCCGTGCCCGTGCCGATCGCGTGCTCATGGTAGTCCATGATCTTGATGTCGCTGTCCAGCGCATTCACGAATGCTGAAATCGCCCCATCGCCGCGGCCCACCAGATTGCGCACCTGGCCGTTTTCCTCGACCTCGGCCTCGATTACGAACTGCTTGCCCGTGCCTGCCTGGGGATCGCCGGTGATGCGGTGGCGTATCAGCTTCCAGGTCTGCTCCACATCCAGGTATTCTTCCGAGAAAATATCGTACACCTTGCCTGCCGTGACTTCCGCGCCCGTTTCATCCGTGACGCGCTGGATGGCGCGGCTGAACTCGATTTGCAGGCGGCGCGGCAAGACCAAGCCGTGCTCGTGCTCCAGCAGATAGGACACACCGCCCTTGCCGGACTGACTGTTCACGCGGATTACCGCATCGTAGCTGCGGCCGAGATCGGCCGGGTCGATGGGCAGGTAAGGCACTTCCCAAAGAGCGTCCGCTTCCTGGCGGGCGAAGCCCTTCTTGATGGCGTCCTGGTGCGAGCCCGAGAAAGCCGTAAAGACCAGATCGCCCGCATAGGGGTGGCGCGGGTGCACCGGCAACTGATTGCAGTACTCCACGCAGCGGCGGACTTCGTCGATGTCCGAAAAGTCCAGCCCGGGGTGTATGCCCTGCGTATACAGGTTCAAGGCCAGCGTCACCAAGTCCACGTTGCCGGTACGCTCGCCGTTGCCGAACAGGCAGCCTTCGATGCGGTCGGCGCCGGCCATCACGGCCAACTCGGCGGCGGCCACCGCCGTGCCCCGGTCATTGTGCGGGTGCACACTGATCACGATGCAGTCGCGCTGCTTCAGGTTGTTGTGCATCCACTCGATCTGGTCGGCGTACATATTGGGCGTCGTCGCTTCGATCGTGGCAGGCAGGTTGTAGATGATTTTTGATTCCGGCGTGGGTTGCCAGACTTCGGTCACCGCGTTGCACACGTCCAGGGCGAACTCGGGTTCGGTGGTGCTGAAGACCTCGGGCGAATACTCATAGCGCCAGTAGGTTTCAGGGTGCTGGCCGGTCAGTTGCTTGACCAGGCGGGTGCCGCTAAGAGCGATTTCCTTGACCTCGTCCTTGCTCATGTTGAACACGATCTTGCGGAAGGCCGGTGCGCAGGCGTTGTACAGGTGGACGATGGCCTTCTTGGCGCCGGCGGCCGATTCCACCGTGCGGCGGATCAAGTCTTCACGCGACTGTGTCAACACGATGATGGTGACGTCTTCCGGTATGCGCTTTTCGTCGACCAGTTTGCGCACGAAATCGAAGTCGGTTTGCGAAGCCGATGGAAAACCGACTTCGATTTCCTTGAAACCGATCTTTACCAGTTGCTCGAAGAAGCGCAGCTTGCGCTCGACGCTCATGGGCTCGATCAGGGACTGGTTGCCGTCGCGCAGGTCGGTGCTCATCCAGATGGGAGGCTGCGTGATGCGCTTGCTGGGCCAGGTGCGTTCGGAAAAATCGCGTGCGAACGGCACGAACGGGCGGTATTTGTTGGATGGCTTGGAAATCATGGGGTCAACCTTTTTTTGTATGACGGAATAAGCGAGTCGCAATTACCGGAGCCGCGTAGGGGCTCGTGATGCTTCTTTTTGGGACGGTAATGTATGGGGAATGTGGCGAACAACAGGCTGCCGAACTGCCACGCGACGCTAGGCCCGGCAACCGATCGGTAGCAGTAGCGATAGGGCCAGGGAGGACAGCGGGCGGGCGCGCAAGGGCTTGCGCGAAACACGCAATGCGTCGGCCCCGGCAAGATTGCCGGTGCGAGCATTAAAGAGGGATGCGTGTTGGGTGTGCATGTCGATAGTCAACCATATTTTGGCTGCGTTGGCAAGCGTTATTGCTGTTCCGCTTCGGCCCGCGGGGCGCCCAGCATGTCGGCCTGGCGCCGCGCCAGCGCGATTTTTGCGGCCCGGCCGCTGCGCAGCTCAGCCAAGGCGCGTTGTAAATCGCCCACGGTAATGGGCTCGCGCCTGTCTTGCCAGGACCAGCGCAGGACTTCGCGGGCGGGTTCGGACAACTGTTCGGCCAGCGCCCGTATGGTGTCTTCCCCCACCATTTTGGCGCGACCGCGGCGCAGGACGCCTTGCACGAAGCCGTACAGGAAATGGGCAATAATAAGCGTGCACAGCGCTACGACGGCCCACCAGAAGAAGGGGTTATATTGTTTCAGCAGCGCCACGGCCTGGACGCCCAGCGCATGCAAGCCTTCGTAATCGATGCCGCGGCCGAATGCCACCAGGCGGTTCAATAGGTCGTACCAGACCAGGGCCACTACCGCGACGACCACTATGCATACGATTTTTTGCGTCGCGGTCAGCTTCAGCAAGGTATTGCGCAGCAGGCTACGATCGTGGGATGTGGGGGCAGACTGTGTTTGCTGGGAATTTGGTTTCATACTTGTATTTTAAAATGCAATCGCGTCAATCCTTGGAACTTCGTCAGCACCAGCAATTGGCGCTGACTCCTCAACTGCAGCAATCGATACGATTCCTGCAGCTGTCGTCGTACGAGCTGGAGCTTGAGCTGGCGCAGGCCTTGCAGGAAAACCCTTTGCTCGAACGCGAGGAAGAGTATGACACCGATGCGCAAGATGCGGTAGCCGACCAGGCGCAGGCCCAGGAAGATCGCTGGATGACGATGGGCGTGTCCGGCCGCAATGGCGCCGGCGCGGACGACGAGCCCACGCGGCCCGAGGCCGCCCTGGCCGAGACCTTGCAGGACCACCTTCTGGAGCAACTGCGCCTGACGCGCGCCGAGGCGCGCGACTGCGCCCTGGTCACGTTGCTGATCCACGAGCTGGACGAAAACGGCTATTTGCCGACGACGCTGGACGAGGTGCTGGCCTGCTTGCCGGATGAGCTGGTGGTCGAGCCCGACGAACTATTCGCGGCCTTGCGCCTGTTGCAGTCCTTCGACCCGCCCGGCGTTGCCGCTCGCAACCTGGGCGAATGCCTGTGCCTGCAATTGGATTACCTTCAGTCGGTGTCGGGCACCATGCTGGCGCCGGAGGTGCTGGAGTGCGCGCGCGATATCGCGCGCCATCACCTGGGGCTGCTTGCCACGGGCAATTTGATCAAGCTGCGCGAGGCGCTGTCCTGCGATCAGAGCGTATTGCGTGCGGCGCACGCGGTGCTGCTGCAACTGGAGCCCAAGCCCGCGCGCGACTGGGCGACTTCGACGGCGGACTACATTACGCCCGACGTGTTGGTCGGCAAAGTCGGCAAGCGCTGGGTGGCAAGAATCAATCCGGCCGTCATGCCTCGGCTGCGCATCAATACGGTGTACGAGGACTTGTTGGACAAGGCGCCCGAGGCGCGCGCCATGCAGGGACAGCTTCAGCAGGCGCATGGCCTGATCAAAAGCGTCAGCCAGCGCTTTGTGACCGTCTTGCGCGTGGCCCAAGCCATCGTGGACAGGCAACAGGGCTATTTCGAAGAGGGCGCGTCGGGCATGCGGCCCCTGCTGCTGCGCGATATCGCCCAGGAACTGGAGCTGCACGAATCCACGGTATCGCGGGCGACCAAGCAGAAGTATGCCCAAACGCCGTGGGGCGTGATCGAATTGAAAGGCTTCTTCGGATCGGCCTTGCCCACCGATGGCGGCGAGTCCACCTCGGCCGCGGCCGTTCGCTCGCTGATACTGAAGATGGTGGCCGAAGAGCCTGGCGCCAAGCCGCTGTCGGACAGCCAGATAGCGCTGCGCCTGGCCGACCAGGGCGTGGTGATAGCAAGGCGCACGGTGGCCAAGTACCGCGAGGCGGCAGGCATCGAGCCGGCCATCCTGCGCAAGGCCCGGGCGGCCCTGGAACGCCGCTAAGGGCGTTTTCCGGCCTCGCGGTGTTGTCGGCGCGGCACATATCGGCGACCTGGGCGGCGAGTCATCCAAATCATTTGATTTTTTGATGGCATTGGATGATAATTATTCTCATGTTCATTTGTATCTGTAATGCCATCACTGAACGTCAGGTTCAGGCGGCGGTCGCCGAAGGGGCCAGCACCTTGTCCGATTTGCAAGGGCAGCTGGGTGTGGCGGCGTGCTGCGGCTGCTGCGCGGAAACGGCCAGCGAATACTTGCCGGGCGGTCGCTATGCCGGCCAGGCCTCCACACGTCAGGAAGCCGGCACACTGGTTGCCGACGCCGCCAACGATCCCGGGCTTGTGGTCAGCCCCGTCATGATCGAAGTCGCCATTCGCCGCGCCTGATTCAATTGCGTCATCCCGTAGGCGCGGCACACGGACACGGTATCGTAGTCAGCCATGGGCGATTCATCGCTGGCGACTCATTTGGTAACAAATTAGCTGCCCGGCAGTCCTCCCGGTTTCCGAGCCTGAAATCTTTCGCTATCTCGTCTATTTCCTCTGCCGAAATGTCGGCTTTTTTTGCATCCGGCTCCCGGTTCGCCTGTGCTCAGGGCTTTTTATGGGGTAACCGTATTAATAAGTCGACTCATTTCCGTTCTCAGGCTTGAGCCGGCCGGTACCGCCCGGCGGGGCATTTGTGCCCGTCCACTACCTGAAAAAGACGTATCGCCATGTTAGGCTTATGGTCGAGCAAGACGGCTTGCCCTACGCCATGCGGCCCTGAGGCCCGGCGTCGATGGCCAAGTCGACCCATCCTTTAGCTTCAGGAGCACGGCCATGAAAGGCGACACCACTGTTATCAAGCATCTGAATGCGCAGCTCAAGAACGAGCTGACGGCCATCAATCAATATTTTCTGCACGCCCGCATGTTGAACCATTGGGGTTTCGACAAGCTGGGCAAGCACGAGTACGACGAATCCATCGGCGAAATGAAGCACGCCGATCGCTTGATCGAACGCATTTTCATGCTGGACGGCCTGCCCAATCTGCAGGATCTGCACAAGCTGATGATAGGCGAGGACGTGCCCGAGATCCTGTCCTGTGACCACAAGCTGGAATCGGCCGCCCAGGATACGGTGAAGGAAGCCATGGCCTATTGCGAATCGGTGCGGGATTTCGTGTCGCGCGATCTGTTCCAGGACATTCTGAACGACACCGAAGAGCACATCGACTGGCTGGAAACGCAGATGGAGCTCGTACAGAAGGTCGGCCTGCAAAACTACCTGCAGTCGCAGATGGGTGAGCTGGAATAAGAAGCTTGGCTCCATGCAGGGCGCCGACGGCGCATGCGGGCATGCAGGCATAGCCCTCCGCGACCTGGCCCCGGCACAAAAAAAGATTCCCGCTGCGCGTGAACTGCACCCCAGAAGTTGGACATCGATCCAACCTTTGGGGTGTTTTTCATGACGAAGTACGATGAGCAATTCAGGCTGTCCGTAGTGCAAAGCTACGAACAAGGGACACAAGGCTTCAAGGCT
>JBARWC010000115.1:0-20500 GCA_049646585.1 Burkholderiaceae bacterium
CGCTTGTCCCACCAGCGCCGTGCCCGAAAGTAGCGCGAGTAGCCGCCGAACAATTCATCGCCGCCGTCGCCCGAAAGCGCCACGGTCACATGCTTGCGCGCCATGCGCGCAACCAGCGCCGTGGGAATCTGCGACGAATCGGCGAAAGGCTCGTCGTACATGGTGGCCAGATCCGGCACCACCGCCAGCGCGTCCCGCGCGCCGACGTAGAGCTCGGTGTGCAGGGTTCCCAAATGGGCGGCAACCGCCTTGGCATGCTCGGCCTCGTTGAAGGCCGGGTCATCGAAGCCTATGGAGAAGGTCCTGGCCGCCTGCTTGCCGGACTTTTGCATCAAGGCCGACACCAGCGAGGAATCGATACCGCCCGACAGGAAAGCCCCCAGGCCCACGTCTGAAATCATCTGCCCTTTGACGGCCGCGGACAACACTTCATCCAGCGCATCCAGCGCCTGCTCATCCGAGCCGAAAGACAATAGGTGTTCCTGCGCCTTGCGCCTTGCATCCTGGACGGACCAATACTGCCGCGCAGCAGGCAGCTCGGCCCGATGCAACTGCGCTTCGGACAGCATCAGCCACGAGCCCGGCGCCAGCTTGCCTATGCCACGATAGACGCTGTAGGGAGCGGGAATATAGTTGTGACGCAGCAGCAGGGACAAGGCCCGGCGGTCCAGCTCGCGGCCGAAGCCGGGCATGGCGGCCAACGCTTTCAACTCAGAGGCGAACACGAAATTGCGCCCGGCAAACCCCAGGTACAGCGGCTTTTCGCCCAGGCGGTCGCGCATCAGCGTCAGCTCGCGTTCCTGGCGATCCCACAATGCCATGGCGAACATGCCGACGGTCGACGTCAGTGTGTCCTGCACACCCCAGGCGGCAAGCGCGGCGAGTATGGTTTCGGTGTCGGAGTGACCGCGCCAGTCCGGGGCCTGGCCCTGCTTCTCCAGCCGGGCGCGCAGTTCCAGGTGATTGTAGATTTCGCCGTTCAAGACCAGCACGTAGCGTCCGCAAGCGGACACCATGGGCTGGTGGCCGGCGGGCGTCAGGTCCAGGATGGCCAGGCGTACGTGGCCCAGGGCCAGCCCGGCGCCTTCGTCTTCCCAATAGCCCTCGCTATCCGGCCCGCGATGATGCATGCGGCGGCAGCCGCCTTCCACCAGCGCGCGCTTGTCCGGCAACGCACCCCAAATGCCCACGATTCCACACATGATCCGCTCGCTTACGCCTCCGGATGCCGGACGGCGTCAATGCCCTTCAAACAAATTACCCCATAACGCCATGATACGGGGAGTGGAAAAACGGTCTCGCACATCCACGGCCCGGCGGGCGTAGGCTTCGCGCTTTTCCGGATGAGCCATCATATCGGACAGATGAGCGGCCAGCGCCTCGCTGTCTTCAGCGGGACTGACCAGCACGCCGTCTATGCCATTGCGCACGATTTCGCGTGGGCCGGTTTCGCAATCGAAAGCCACCGGCGCCAGCCCGCTGGCCATGGCTTCCAGCAGGGTGTTGGACAAGCCTTCCACACGCGAACTGAGCACGTACAAATCGGCCTGCATATACCAGTCGGTCAGATTGCCCACCCTGCCCGGCATGCTGATGCGTTCCGTCAGGCCCGCCGCATCGATCTGCGCCTGCAAAGCCTCGCGGCTGTCGCCCTCGCCCAATATGATCAGGTCCCACTCGGGGAAGTGGCCCGCAATCTCCTGAAAGGCCCGTATCAGGATGTCGAAGCCTTTATGGGGATGCAGCCGCCCTACGGCCAATATCCGGTAGCGGCCATGGCGCGGCGGCGGCTCGACCACCGGCTCGGTGCTGTCCAGCGGCCAGCGCACGGCATTGGGAATCACCGCCAACTGCGATCCGGGCACATGCCGTTCCAGCCAATCGGCCGTCCCCGAGGTCAAGGCCACGACCGCGGCCGCCTGGGGATAGGCCCAGCGGCGCAGCCGCTCCCACATGGCGGGCAGCTCTTGCGAGGGCGGATGCGTGTGCTCCGTGGCGATCACGCGGCAGGACTGCCCGCGCGCCGCCGCAATCGCCAGTACCGACGCCGTTGTCATCATGCCCAGTACGACGGTGGGCCGCTCGCGCTTGATCAGCCGGCGCAGGCTCCAGACGCGCCGCAAATTGGCCAGCACGGCCGACAGCTTTCCGGTGCTGGGCGCCGCGGTGCCCAGGGCATGGCGCATAACCCCCGAATGCAAGGGGTACGCGTCGGTGCTGGCGTCCGTCTGCGTGACCACGGTAACCTTGAAGCCCCGCTGAACCCAGTAGCCGCTCAGGTCGGCCGCAACCCGTTCGGCTCCGCCCCCGCTCAGGGAGTGGATGACGATCATGAGATGGGGCGGGTGAAAAGAATGACTCACTGCAATACCTGTGTTTCTAGAAATCTGCGCTTCTAAAGCGGATGAGATGCCGTCGGCGCGGCCGGCGGACGCAGAGCCACGAGCACATAGCATACGTAGGACAAAGCGTACATGATGCTCGTCGCCAGCATGATGCCCGCCGGCCCCATCGACGGAGCCAGCAGGGGATTCATGGCGGCCTTGATGGCGAAGTTGGCAACGGCGATGGCGGCCATGATGCGATAGCGGTTCTGGCTGGCCAGCAACTGCACCAATATCAGCACCCCGAAATAAAACGGCAGTTGCAACAGGCCCCAGCGCAACACCTGTGCGACGGCCTCGGTATTCTGCGCCGTGAAGGCGCCGCGTTCGAACAGCAACGCCACACCCCATGGCGCCAGCACCCAGCCAATCAGCGTGACCAGCGCGCCGGCCGCCAGCATCAACAGCGACCATTTCAACGCGGTGCTGCGTGCCCTGGCCTGGTCTCCACGGCTGTGGATGTCGGCCAGCACCGGCAAGGCGGCCCGCCCCACCGAGGCCGCCCCCACCCCCAGAAGCAGGGACAGCAGGCGGCTGGCATAGCCCAAGGTCGCGTTGGCGTTGCTGCCCAGGTTGGCCGCGGTGTACTGGTCTATGGGCCCCACGAAGCTCATGGCCACCTGCCCCACCAGCATGATGCCGGCCGCCTTGACCAGCTCGGGCCAGTGAGAGGAAGCCAGGCTCAGGCGCGGCCGCCCCCACATGCCGTCCGCCCTGGCCGCCAGCCGCAGCAGCCATGCCGACTGGATCAGGTAGCCGACCAGGGTGCCCCACAACAAGGGCCCCACATCGTCCACCGTGGCGGCCAGCAGAACCCAGATCAGTATGACGACCGCCGGCACGCTGTCCAGCAAGGTATTGATATGCCGCTCGTGTGCGCGTAGCCGCGCGGCGCTGATGCCGGTGACCAGGGTCAGCAGGGCCGCCGGCGCAAAGGCCAGCATCAATTCCCGGCTCATGCGGTCGGCGTCGGGCGACAGCCCCCGCCCCGCCAGGTCCAGCACCCAGGGCCAGGCCACATAGGTGACGACGGCCAGCACCGTACCCGCCGCAATGATCCAGCCTTGAAGCTCGCCCAGAAAGCGCGCCCGCTCGGCGGGCTCTTCCCTGCGCGTGCGCACCAGCACCGGAATCAACACGACGGAGAGCGCGCCCACGATGGTGACCGGCAGCCAGTTGGCCATGGTCATGGTGAACTGATAGGCGTCCACCGCCGGGCTGATGCCGTAGCGGTAGGCCACGGCCATTTCCTTGAAAGCGCCCGCCGCCTTGCCCAGCAGCAGGAAAAACGCCACGCGCATCGCACCCTGTGCAATGCGCTTGTGATCGGAATGCAGACTGGAAAGCCGCTGCGCCAGGGTTTTCAAATCAACGCAAGAATTGCGTATACCAGGGCATGGATACCTCTAGCCCCTGCACGATATTGTGCATGGGCTCGTACCCCAGCAGCGTCCTGGCCTTGCTGATGTCCGCCTGGGAATGCCGCACGTCGCCCGCGCGGAAATCGGCATGGATGGGCTGCTTGTCGTATACGATGCCGTTCTCGCCCAAAGCGCGGGCCAGGTAATTGAACAGCTCGTTCAAGCTGGTGCGGGCGTTGTAGGCCACGTTGTAAACCTGGTTCACCCCCTCGGGCTGGGCCAATGCCGCCAATATATTGGCCTGGACCACGTTGTCGATGAAGCAGAAGTCGCGGCTGGTTTCGCCGTCGCCGTTCACCGTCACGTCTTCGCCGCGTATCATCGCGGCGATCCACTTGGGAATCACGGCCGCATAGGCCCCGTTGGGATCCTGGCGCTTGCCGAAGACATTGAAGTAGCGCAGCCCTATGCTGCCGAAGCCGTAGGCGCGTGCGAACACGTCGGCGTACAGCTCGTTGACGTACTTGGTGACGGCATAGGGCGACAGCGGCCGACCTATGCGATCTTCCACTTTAGGCAGGGCCTCGTGGTCGCCGTAGGTGGAGCTGGATGCCGCATAAACAAAGGACTGCACCTTCTCGTCGCGCGCGGCGACCAGCATGTTCAGGAAGCCGTCGATGTTGACGCCATTCGAGGTGATGGGATCTTTCAGCGAGCGCGGCACCGAGCCCAACGCCGCCTGGTGCAGCACGTAATCCACGCCCGCAACCGCCTTGCGGCAAGTGTCCAGATCGCGGATGTCGCCCTCGTGAAAGCTGAAGTTGGCCCACTGGTCCGGCGACACCGTTTTCTGGACTTCGTCCAGGTTGTACTGGTGCCCGGTCGCGAAGTTATCCAGTCCTACCACCTTCTGGCCCAGGCGCAACAGGCTTTCCAGCAGGTTCGAACCGATGAAGCCCGCGCAGCCGGTCACCAGCCACGTCTTGGGGTCGGACTGCAAGCCGGCCGTTACTTTCTGATAGCGCGTCGTCATAGGGCCTCCTACAGCCGAAGATCGGATTCGTCGGTGTCCAACACGTACTTCAGGTCGTACAGCACGTGCTCGGGTTTGCCTAGCGCGCGTATGGCCTTGCCGCCCATGGACACGAACTGATGGTGCGACACGGCCAGGATGATGCCGTCGTAGGAACCCGCCGCGGGGCTGGCCACGGGCGTGATGCCGTACTCGTGCATGGCCTCGCCGGCATCCACCCATGGGTCGTACACATCGACGTCGATGTTGTATTCGCCCAGCTCGCGCACGATGTCCACCACGCGGGTATTGCGCAGGTCGGGGCAGTTTTCCTTGAAGGTCAGGCCCATGACCAGCACCTTGGAGCCCTGCACCTGTATGCGTCGCTTGGTCATGGTCTTGACCAGTTGCGACACCACATAGCCGCCCATGGAGTCATTCAGCCGCCGGCCCGCCAGGATGATTTCCGGGTGGTAGCCGATGGCCTGCGCCTTGTGGGTCAGGTAGTAGGGATCGACGCCTATGCAGTGGCCGCCGACCAGGCCGGGGCGGAAAGGCAGGAAATTCCATTTGGTGCCGGCCGCTTCAAGCACCGCCTGGGTGTCTATGTCCATCTTGTTGAAGATCAGCGCCAGCTCGTTGATCAGCGCGATGTTCACGTCGCGCTGCGTGTTCTCGATGACCTTGGCCGCCTCGGCCACGCGTATCGACGGCGCCTTGTGCGTACCCGCCACGATGATCTGGCCGTACAGCTCGTCGACCAGGTCGGCCACTTGCGGCGTGGAACCCGATGTGACCTTCTTGATGGTGGAGACGCGGTGCGATTTGTCGCCCGGGTTGATGCGCTCGGGGCTGTAGCCCGCGAAGAAATCTTCGTTGAAGCGCAGGCCGGACACCCGTTCCAGCACAGGCACGCAGACTTCCTCGGTCGCGCCGGGGTAGACGGTGGATTCATAGATCACGATGTCGCCGCGCTTGAGGACCTTGCCTATGGTTTCGCTGGCGCGCACCAGGGGCGTCAGGTCGGGCTGCTTGTACTCGTCGATGGGGGTGGGCACGGTCACGATGAATACATTGGCCTGCGCCAGTTGCTCGGCCTCGTGAGAGAACTGCAAGTGCTTGGCCTCGGCCAGCTCTTGGGCGTCCACTTCCAGGGTATGGTCGCGGCCTTCTTTAAGCTCCGCCACACGGCGCGTATTGATGTCGAACCCCAATACCGAGCGCTTCTTGCCGAATTCGACTGCCAAAGGCAGGCCTACATAGCCCAAACCGACTACCGCAAGTTTCACATCTTGGATTTGCAAGTTGAATCTCCCACGCTACGAATTAAAAAATAATGACATGCCTTACTTATGACGATTATCGCGCCCCAGCGAAGGCAATAACAACCATGCCGGGCGCCGCCACGAAACCAGGCGGGAATACAGCCACAGATAGACCATGGAAAAGACCACCAGGCTGGCGCACAGCGCCCAGGCGTTGTCCCACCAGATGGTCGCGGGCACCAGGCCTATCAAAGCCAGCACCCATAAATACGGAGAAGTCATGGCGTTGCACAGCGCCGGCACCGCGTGGCGCCGGTCGCGGCTGAACGTGACCCGGACCAGACGCCGGAAAACCAGTTGATGCAAGTGCAGCGCATCGGGCTGGTCGACGGGCGTGCCGCGCTTGAAACGGCGTCGCCAGATCGAGAACATGGTCTCGAAGACGGGATAAAACAAGACAGCCAAGGCATAAAAAGGCGATACACGGGGATTGCGCACCACCAGTTGGACCGCCAGCTCGGCCAGCATGAAACCCAGGAAATAGGCGCCGCCATCGCCCAGGAACACGCGGCCGAAAGGAAAATTCCACACCAGGAAACCCAGCGTGGCCGAGGCCAGGGCGGCCGAAATCAGGAAAATGGGGATGTCCTGCACCTGCAGGGCGACCAGCGCCAGCGACAGGGCCATCAGGGTTGCGATCATGCCTGCCAGCCCGTTCATGCCGTCCACGATATTCAAGGCGTGCGTACAGCCCCCGACCGCCACCATGGTGAACAGCAGCGACACCGGCCAGAACGACAGTATCCAGTCCGCCCAGGACAGGCCTACGCGCGACACGCCGCCCAACAGCCACCACGCGATGGCGGCCGATGCAAAAGCCGCCAGCAGGCGCTTTCCGGAACCGATGTCCTTGGTGATGTCTTCCAGCAAGCCGGCCACGAACACCGGCATCGCCGCGATGAACAGCACCGGCCACAACCAGGTCAGCGTCATGTTGCTGGGCCCAAGCACCAACAGGCCCGCCAGACTGCCGGCCAGCACGGCCAGCCCGCCCACGCGCGGCGCGGCGCGCGAATGGGTGGCTTGCGGCTTCTTCATGTCGGAATCGCCGGTAAACACCCCGTGCCAGCGTTCCGAAGCGACTATCAGTCCGCCCACCATGAACGCCACGACGCAGATGTAGAACCAAGTAAAGGATTCCCAGGCTAGAGGAGAAATCACGAAATCCCTATTTAGGTGGAAACCACTATTATCGGGCAAAGTTGTAACGTCGGGCTGAATTTCAGCGTAATAGCTGAAACAAGAAATATAAGCAAAATCCGGCTACTGTGCCTATCCTCCATTCAGCTTCAGGAAAAAACATAAAAAAAAGCCCGAGATCGTGAGATCTCGGGCTAAATCCACCAAAGGAGGAGGGTGGAGGAGACAACCTTGGCATGTCGGGCTGCTAAAGCACTAGGCTTGAGACCGGGTGATTGGGGTTTTCCCTCTGCAATCACGTTTCGACATCCGATAACTAAAGTGTATAGCGATTTTTTGTGCGATGCAAGATAAAAGTGCGAAAAAACTGTAACGGCGTTGCTTTGTGGCTTTTTTCATACTATGCCACAGCGGCGATTGGAAAGGAGTAATTAAGTGTTAACCCTTTATTCAACCTTGCCCTAGCACTCCGTTACAAAGTCGCCTTCGGGACTAGATCCGATAGGCGGTGGTGGTCATGACCTTGGACATCGCCTTCATGGCCAACTGGACCGGCTTGGGCAATTTATGCGCGCCGTGGGTCTCGGCCGTGTTGCGATGGCCGATCTCGTCGTCGCGCATTTGCGTCACGATGGCGCGCGAACGCGTGTCGGCGAGGGGCAGCTCGGTCAGATGCCTGTCCAAGTGCTGCTCCACCTGCTTTTCCGTCTCGGCCATGAAGCCCAGGTTCTTGCCAACCCCGGCCCGGCCGGCCAGCACGCCCAGCGAAAACGAGCCCGCGTACCAAAGGGGGTTGAAAAGGCTGGGGCGGCTTTGAAGCTCGTGCAAGCGGTCACGACACCAGACAAGATGATCCACCTCTTCGGCCGCGGCGCTGTGCAGGACCTGGCGGATTGATGCGTCGCGGCAAAACAAGGCCTGGCCGCGATACAAAGCCTGGGCGCATATTTCGCCCACATGGTTTACCCGCATCAAGCCGGCGGCATGCTGGCGTTCGGCCGATGACAAGGCCTGCGGTTCATCAGCTTGCGCCGGCGGCTTGCCGGCGGGGTTGGGCCGGCCGGCATGAACGGAGCCATCCAACACCTGAACGGCCCGCCCCACTTCGGAAAGCAAGCGATCCAACACGCCGATGCGGCGAGAAAAAACCGGGGTGGAATCCAATGTGCTTTGCTTGTTCATATCGTGTTGCTCCATATCGTTACTGCCCCAGGAATTGTCGGATGCGGCGGCGCTCGGACACCAACCATGCCAGGGGTACCAGAATCGCGATTATCACCAGCCCCCTGCCCGCGATTTCCTGGTCGCCCAGCAAATAAAAATTGCAAAGCCGCTGCGGGTTGTCCTGATACAGCAGGCCGACGATGGCCGTCATCCAGGAAAAATTACCCAGGAAAAACACCATTATGACGCTGTTGGCGCGGCGCAATGAATCGCACAATACCATTCCCGCAATAAACAGGCCCAGGTACTTCAGGCCATTGGCGGACGCCGAGACCAGGACCTCGTCCAACGATTTGGGGATCATCCAGTACGCTGCGACGAGGTTGCACAGCAGCAAGCCGGGTATGCCGTACTCATTGTATTTCGCATACCGCGCGCCCAAGCCGGAAAGCCAGCAGGCCGCCCCCGCCCTTTCGACCAAAGCCCGAGCGGCGCCAAATCCCGAAAGGACGATAAGGGGAATATGCAGCAGCATGTGCAAGCTCATGCTGCGCGTCAGCCAAGGCTGAAAAGCCACGGCAAGCAGCAAGGCCGCGCCGCTTGTCGCCGCCCAATAGCGCGCCCTCATTGCGCCGCCCTCGGGGCCGACGCGGCAGCCGACACATAATCCAGCAAGCCGGCGGCATCGCCGATGTCGACGATGCGCGCAAGGCGACCATCGGCCGTCACGACATGGTAGGCGGCGTTGTGTTCGTACTGCCCCATGGGGGCCGGCACCACGACGATGCCGAAGGCATCCAGCAGTTGCTGGCGCTGGTCCGCATCGGCAATGGCGGCAAACCGCCAGATGCCGGGCTCGGCCCGCATGCGGGCGGCATAGCGAGCCAGATCGTCCGGCGTATCGGCCGGGTCGAAGCTAAGACTGATGATGCGAACACGATCCGCCAGGCCCTGGCGCCGGATGGCTTCCTGCAACTGCTGGAACTCGCTGCCCATGGCCAGACATATCGAAAAACACCGCGTGTACATGAAGTTGACGATGGCTACGCGCCCATCGTCGCGCAGGGCTTGCGCAAGCGGGACAGCCTGGCCGGACGAGGTCAGCAGCACGGCCTGGGGCAATGCCCTGGGATGCCGCGCCACATCGGCGCGGCGCGCCGCCTCGGTGGTCAGTATGGCGAAACCGTCGGTCTGGGCGTACAGCGCGCCCGCCCCCAGGATACTGACCAGCAGTACGGCCAGAAGCAGCCTCATGCGGCGCCGCCTATTTCAGCGCCTCCAGCTCGGCATCGCCATTCCAGGGCTGGGTGTGGGCCGCCGTCGCCTCGCGTTCGGCCTTGACCACGGCTGCATCGACGGGCCCGGACGAATTGCCGAAACTGGTGCGAATATGGCTGACCACCGCGGCGATCTGGGCATCGTCCAGCTTGTCCTTGAAGGTGGGCATCTGGCCGTTGTAATGCGTGCCGCCCACCGTCAGGTCGCCCGTGATGCCGTGCAGGACAATCTGCACGGCCAGCGTGGCCTTGCCGTTGACCCATTCCGAGTTCGCCAGCGGCGGAAACACGCCAGGCAGGCCCTGGCCGCTGGCCTGGTGGCAGGCCAGGCATTGCGCGGTATAAATCTGCGCGCCGTCCACCTTGCCGCCCGCCGGGGCCGCCGCCACCTTGAAGTCCTGCGCCGTGCGGCGATCGCCATAGGACGGCGGATTGGTCTGATGCGTAAAGCCGATATAGCCTATGGCCCACGCAAAAATACCCGCGATGATGATGATGACCAGCCAGGGAATGGGCCGGTTACCTTCATAAGGTTCCGGCATTTCTCGCTGCTGAGCCTCGATTTTCTTGGAAGTGTCTGACATCCTGTTCTCCAACGACTCTTTCTGCGCCCCGGCCCTTGTGCGCGGCCGGGATGGCGCTTATCGCGCGGCTTCGGGTGGCGGCTTGACCGGATAGCTGCGATCCAGCGCCAGCAGGTATTCCACCAGGTCCAGGGCCTCGGGGCGCGCCACCACCACCTGCCCCACCGGCGCATAGCCGGGCGGCAGGTTCACCACCTTGTCGCCTTTCTCGGCCTTGTCCTTGACCTCGAACAAGAAGGGATAGGACGGCATGATGCTGCCCGGCGTGTACGCGCGCGGCTGGTACAAGTGGCCCAGGTTCCAGTCGGCGCTGGGCTGCCGCGCCCCGATGTTGAGCAGATCGGGGCCGGTGCGCATGGTGCCCAGAAGATGGGGGTGGTCATAAAAATAATCGCCCGCCACCGGCGCGCGGCCCCAGCCGCGCTTGAAGTCGGGCGCCTGCGACTGCGCGCGCGGCTGCTGCGTGTGGCAGTAGACGCAACCATTGTCGATGTACTGCTGCCGCCCCCGCAACTGGGCCGAGGTGTAGGGCTTCAGGCCGTCGGAAGGCTGCACGTCGGAAAGCTGCATGTAAGGGACCACCACCAGGGTGGCCGTCGCCAGGGCCAGCGTAACCATGGCGCCGCTAAGCAGTTTGTATTCGTTTTCCATGATCAGGCCTCCACCGCCGCGGGCGTCGCCACGGTATTGGCGGATCGCTTATGAAACAAGGCCGGGCCGACGCGCTTGCGGCCATAGCGCAGCGCCATGGTCACGAAGTGAACCGCAAACACCAGGTGGCCCAGCGTCATGATTGCGCCGCCCACCGAACGCGACTCCAGATAGGGAATGGTCACCTGGACCGACTCCATGAAAGAGCGCGAGGCATCCAGCATGGCTACGCCTTGCAGCCAGCCGCCTATGCTCAGGCCGACAAAGTAGATGCCGAAGCCCACCACGACCAGCCAGAAATGCAGCGCGATCAGTTTCGGGTAGGGCCATTCCCAGGACATCACGCGCGGCATCACGAAGTAGATGGCGCCGAACATCACCAGCGAGAAGAAACCGTAGAGCCCGAGGTGGGCATGGGCCACCGTGAAGTGCGTGAAGTGCGTAACCGTGTTGATGCTGCGCAAGGCCTCGAAAGACCCCTGCACCGAGCTAAGCGTATACATCATGCCACCCAGCACGATGAAGCGCAGCGTGGGCGAGTAGATCAGCGTCTTGAAGTGGTGCCGCATCGTCAGATGCTGGTTGACCGAGAATGCCAGCACCGGCACGATCATCATCATGCTTTGCACGATGGACAAGGTGACCAGCCAGCCGGGCACCGGGCCGCCCACCAAGTGGTGTCCGCCCACCTGGCCATAGAAGAAAGCCAGCGCCCAGAAGCCCAGCAGCGACAGGTTGTACGACTGTATGGGCCGGCCGATGATCTTGGGCAGGAAGTAATACACCGAAGCCAGGGCGATAGGCGTGTAGAACAGGCCCAGCACGTTGTGCCCGAACCACCAGTTCATGGTTGCCTGCTCCACCCCGAAGTGCACGCTGGGCAGGTTGCCGACCAGGAACAGGATGGGAAACCAGAACAGCGCCGCCCCCATGTACCAGATGGAAACGTACAAATGGCGCACCTTGCGGTTTTGCAGGGTGAACACCAGAGGCAGGCCGATCAGCGCCCCGCCTATGACGAAAAGAATATCGATCTGCCAAGGGATTTCCAACCACTCCAGGCCGTCGTTGAAGCCCGCGGCAATGCTGCCCAACCCGGCAATCAAGGCCGCATTCCACAGCATAGCCCCCAGAATGGCGAAGCGGCCGCCCATCAGCTCGGTTTTCAACAGGCGCGGCAAAGTCCACATGGCAACGCCGAATGCCGCCATGGGCGCCCAGCCGTAGGCTACGGCGTTCAAGTGCAGGGTCCGTATGCGGCCGAAGGTCAGCCAGGCATAGTCCGTCAGAAAATCAGGTTCGTGCAGCTTGATGGAACTGATCAGGCCCGCGGTCGACGCGAAGATCAGCCAGACCACTGCACAGGCCAGGAAGACAAAGGTCACGTAGGCGGTGGACTGGTCGGCCTGCACGCGCTCGGCCAGTTCCTGCGCAATGCGCGCCTCGCTTGCCGGATCGGCATCATCGGCCCCCTTGGTGTCCATGGCACTTTGCAGTGCGCGGCGCTGCTCCGCCGTGGCGGCGGGCTCTTCGACCTTGCCGATCTCGCCTTCGGAAAATATGACCTTGGCCGCGGCCGGATTTTCATCGAAAAGATGGTGGCGCAGCGACCAGATGAAAATGAACAGGCCCGTAACCGAAAGAATGAATGTCAACAGCAATATGGTGATGGTGTTCATGAGAACTCCGGAACAGGCGTAGGGGCGGAAAACCGGGATTGCCTCCTCGGCCAAACACACATCGCCTCACGATAGAATAGATCGAATGATAAAAGATGTATAAGGGGAAACCCGAAATTTCCCTACGCCGAATATTGGTAATACGCCCCGTCCCTCCCAGCGCCCCGGCTCGGTTCCCCATGTGACGCCGGGGGCGCTTATGAGTATGATTGATCCTTCACCCGGAACGTTGATAGCGGAAGAAACACTATGGAAAGCACGATAGATTGGGGCGGCCCCGAGGGCATGCTGTTTGTGGCGCGCACGGGCAGCGGCCACGTGACCGCCATGGACGGAGCCCCGGACGGCGGCGGCCACAATCTGGCGCCGCGCCCCATGGAAATGCTGCTGTCCGGTACCGGCGGCTGCGCCGCCTACGACGTGGTGCTCATCCTGAAACGCGGCCGCCACGACATTACGGGCTGCCAGGTCAAGCTGAGCGCGGAACGGGCGGCGACCGACCCCAAGGTTTTCACCAAAATCCATTTCGCCTTCACCGTCACCGGCAAGGGCCTGCCCCTGCCGGCGGTCGAACGCGCCGTGCAGCTGTCCCACGAGAAATACTGCTCGGCCAGCGCCATGCTGGCCAAGACGGCCGACATCACCCATTCGGTCACCATCGTCGAAGCCTAGCCGCGAGCCGCCTCGGCGGCCCCGCGTCGCAACCCTGGACCATGCCCGGATCATCCATGCACCAGTACGAAGATTTCATGCGCCATGTCTATGAACATGGCATCGCCAAGACCGACAGGACGGGGACCGGAACGCGGTCCGTCTTCGGCCACCAGATGCGCTTCGACCTTGCCGAAGGCTTTCCCCTGATCACCAGCAAGAAGCTGCACACCAAAAGCATTTTCATCGAACTGCTGTGGTTTCTGCGCGGCGACTCGAACGTGCGCTGGCTGCAAGAGCGCGGCGTCAGCATCTGGAACGAATGGGCCGATGCCAACGGCGACCTGGGGCCGGTCTACGGCGTGCAATGGCGGTCATGGCCCACGCCCAACGGCGGGCACATCGACCAGATATCCCAGTTGCTGGACCAAATACGCAAAAACCCGGATTCGCGCCGGCTTATCGTGTCGGCCTGGAACGTGGCCGAGATCCCCAACATGGCCCTGCCGCCCTGCCACGCCTTCTTCCAGTTCTACGTGGCCGACGGCAAGCTTTCCTGCCAGCTATACCAGCGCAGCGCCGACATCTTCCTGGGCGTGCCCTTCAACATCGCCAGCTATGCCTTGCTGACCCATCTGGTGGCGCAGCAATGCGATCTGGAAGTGGGCGACTTCGTCTGGACGGGCGGCGACTGTCACCTGTACAGCAACCACCTGGAGCAGGTCGAGCTGCAACTGTCGCGCGAGCCCTACCCCTACCCCAAGCTGAACATCAAGCGCAAGCCCGATTCCAT
This sequence comes from Burkholderiaceae bacterium, assembly GCA_049646585.1. Classification (GTDB taxonomy): domain Bacteria; phylum Pseudomonadota; class Gammaproteobacteria; order Burkholderiales; family Burkholderiaceae_B. The sequence goes on from JBARWC010000115.1 coordinate 14,022, forward strand.
CTTCGACTACCAATACGAGGATTTCGAGATCGTGGGCTACGAAGCGCACCCTCACATCAAGGCGCCCGTCGCCGTCTGACCCGCCCACTTCCGGAGCCGCATGCCTACGCCCACCATCCAGCTCGTCGTCGCCTACGCCAGCAACCGCGTCATAGGACGCGACAATACCCTGCCCTGGCGGCTGCCCTCCGACCTGGCCCACTTCAAGCGCACGACCCTGGGACACCCCATCATCATGGGCCGCAATACCTGGGAATCGCTGGGCAGGCCCCTGCCCGGCCGGCCCAACCTGGTCGTCAGCCGCAACCCCGCCTACCAGCCCGAGGGCGCCACCGCGTTTCCAACTTTGGAGGCGGCACTTGCTTCCTGCGGCGGCGCCGACAAGGCCTGCATCATAGGCGGCGAGCAGTTGTTCCGCCACGCCCTGGACCTGGCCGACGAAATCATCGCCACGGAGGTCCACGCAGACGTTGAGGGCGACACTTATTTCCCCGACCTGGACCCCGCCCTGTGGCAGGAAGCCGAGCGTTTGCCGCAGGCCGAGGAAAATGGCCTGGCCTTCGATTTCGTCCGCTACACGCGGCGGCACGGCACATAGACACACCAGGCCAGTCCTTACGCGCCCGTACTCGTTTGCACACCCAGTCTTCGAGGTAACCATGACCAGCCAAACCCAGCCCACCGACCTGTCCAAGCTTTGGATGCCCTTCACGGCCAACCGTCAGTTCAAGCAGCACCCACGCTTGCTGACCCGCGCCCAGGGCATGTATTACTACGCTGACGACGGCCACCAGATCCTGGACGGAACCTCGGGCCTGTGGTGCGTGAACGCCGGGCATGGCCGCCAGGAAATCATCGACGCTATTTCCCACCAAGCGGCCGAGCTGGACTATGCGCCCAGCTTCCAGCTGGGCCACGACATCTCCTTCCGCGCAGCCTCGGCCGTGGCGGACCTGATGCCCGCCGGCATGGACCGCATCTTCTTCACCAACTCGGGTTCGGAGTCCGTCGACACCGCGCTGAAGATCGCCCTGGCCTATCACCGGGCGCGCGGCGAAGGCCAGCGCACCCGCCTCATCGGCCGCGAGCGCGGCTATCACGGCGTGGGTTTCGGGGGCATATCGGTGGGCGGCATTTCGCCCAACCGCAAGATGTTTTCCGGCGCCCTGCTGCCAGGCGTTGACCACCTGCCGCATACGCACGACCTGTCGCGCAATGCCTATTCACGGGGCCAGCCGGCCTGGGGCGACCACCTGGCCGACGAGCTTGAACGCATCGTCGCCCTGCACGACGCATCCACCATCGCCGCCGTCATCGTCGAGCCGCTGGCCGGCTCCACCGGCGTGCTGATACCGCCCAAAGGCTATCTGGAAAGGCTGCGCGCCATCACCGAAAAATACGGCATCTTGCTGATTTTCGACGAGGTCATCACCGGCTTCGGGCGCCTGGGCGCGGCCACCGCCAGCGAGTTCCTGGGCGTGACACCCGACCTGATGACCCTGGCCAAAGGCATCAGCAACGCCAGCGTTCCCGCCGGCGCCGTGGCCGTGAAGCGCGACATCCACGACACCATCGTGGGGGCCTCGGCCAGCGGCATCGAGTTCTTCCACGGCTATACCTACTCGGGCCATCCGCTGGCGATGGCGGCCATTATCGCCACGCTGGGCATCTACGAGCGCGAGCAGTTGTTCCAGCGTGCCGCCGGCTTGTCGAAGACGTTCGAAGACGCAGCACATCAGTTAAAGGGTGCGCGGCATGTCGTCGATGTACGCAATCTGGGGCTGGTCGCGGGCATAGAGCTGGCGCCCAGGGCCGATGCGCCGGGGGCACGCGCCGCTGAAGTTTTCGCGAAGTGCTTCGACCAGGGACTGATGGTGCGTTACACGGGGGACATCCTGGCGATATCGCCGCCGCTGATTATCGAGGAAGGCCAGATCGCGGAGATATTCGGGAAGATCGGTGATGTGTTGAAGACGGTTTCTTAAGCGGCCTACAGGTATTCTCTGTGGCTTGCTTGGCTGCTTGGTCGATTTCTTAATCAAGTTCCCGGAGCTGGCCCTTGGTCAACTTTTCTGCTGAAGCAGACAGCGCGATAGCTAGACTGGCTTTATCTCCGCTTTGCACACGCCGCCGTCCGAACTGGGCAGAGGTTTCGGCAGTAGGCATGCGCCGCGTACTTCCGAAGGGAGGGCGAAGGGTGTCGTCAGCCGCTATTTGACCGGAGCATAGCGGAGGGAGTTCGGCGGACGCCCGCCTGGACGAAGAAGACACGAAAACAAGCACGCCGTGCCCGAACCCCTATGCCCAGCCCCGACGACAGCGGCATGGTGGAGGCTTGAAGCAGACGGCACATAGGGTGGTCTCGTCATAGGGAAGTGGGCTACCAAGACCTACCCACTTCAATACCTATCATTCTGACGGGAGCTAGAACTGCTCGCACTTACCGTTGTCAAACTGAGAAATTTTTCAAACAATAGGATCATTTACTCATGCTAAACATCTGCTTCACCTACAGAAAGCAGAATGCACGCCTGCTAAAAGCGATATTAGAATGGAAGCTCCTCGTCTGATACCGAAGATGGCATCCATGGATAATGAGAAGTCGATGAAATGAAGTCAGTCGTGTAATGTGATCTCTGCCCCCAGTATTCAACATCGTCTATCTCCGCTACCGATATAGTCAAAGATTCTGTGTGGAAGTTCCAGTAAGGACCACCTGAAGTACGTTCGCGAAGGAAAGCTGATATGTTCTTGGCCTCGACTAAATCCCCACGAGCCAGGACATCTTGTTGAATTAACTCCGTCTCAGCCTCGACTTTCAGCGCCATTTCCCTGAGCGCCCCTCCAATCTCATTGAAACTCGTTTCAAGTGTAGATTTAGAGAACACAATGCTTATGCTTTTGACAGCCTGCAGCGTTTGGCTATCATCCACCCGCGGATAGACCATACTCTCACTCAAGTAGATGCAAATTTCTCGTATTGCGGGATAGAGACGAAGTATCTGAGATGTCCGTAATATCCCGACTCTGTAGTTAAGGTAATTAGCTCCTCCCGTCTTTTGTAGCACCGGAATGTTATAAGCAATTTGAACCCGAACCCACTGCTGATCACGACTCGAAAGTAAGTTTGTTCGCCAATACTCATTTCCTATTGGTTTCAAGTCTTTGTACCAAGGATCCTCTGAATTCGTTGGCACCACATCACTTATCGATGTTAGCTGTACGAGACAATTTTCAATCTCAATCAATAAGTGCTTAGAGTTTTGTTTGATTAGATCAATATCATCTTGCTTAATTGGCCTAAAATGTGCCAGGGAATTACGAACGGTTCCGATTTCCTGAAGCTTAGTAAGTACGATTGCCTTACTTGCACGAAAAAAGGGGGCAAAGTACTTCCAATAAACTTCGGAGGTGATTATTTGAGTAAGCTCACTACTATTCAAAAAAAGCATTGGTGACGACACGGTATACCCAAGGTAGCCGTGCTCACGAGCTTGATGGATTCGCTTCTTTGTTTCAGTCCTCAGAGTTATGCCATCTCCCAAAGCGGCTAAATCCCAATTTCTCCCAAATTGGCTTTTAAGTACCACATAGACAAATAACCGAAGGGCATTTTCAAACCGAAAAAGAATATTAAGCGCTTCGTAGTAATAAATGTGAAGCCATCGTTCAGGTATCTTGAAATTGTGATTGTCGCCTGCTTCTGCTGGACGCCATTCCATATCTGTTTTTCCTTTGCGGACGCTTACCAAATCCATGGGCGCGCTATTTCTATAGCGAACCCTATGAATTTTTGACTTTACTACGAGAAGTGGAAATTTGGAGCTTGCTACCTCCTCTCGTTTCCCCTAACACATTCCAACGTGAAATTACCAAATGCTACTATTGCGCCATCGCCCCATCTGGTGGAATCTAAAGTAGGTTTTGGTGGAATGCAGCAACCATGCTCACTTTATCTCCTTCGAGAATCCAATATTTGAACATCGAATTTTGTGGCAAAGCCACGCGGCCAACCAAGGCCGGATACCACAGACAATATCTAAGCTAATACAAAGAACGCTCCCCTAACGCGCTCCGACCTATAGGCCGACGGGAGGATGAGGGCTTGATACAGCAACCTGGCCGGACGACGGCTGCATGATAGAGGTTTGAAACAAGCCACACATGAGACGGCCTTCTTTCTTACGATTGAACTGAGTCGCCTTCGCGCTTTGCGTGCCCGTCCAATGCAATGATTAGTTAAGAGACAAAACATGCCTATAGACTTTCATGCCAAACAGAATCGTTACACCTACTCTGGCCGAAACGTGGACCATGCGTGGACGGATGCCATTCGGGTCTTCGTTGACCCCAAAGGCAAACGTGTGGCCGACATCGGTTGTGGCGGCGGCATCTACACACTTGCCTGGCACGCTCTCGGTGCAGTACAGGTCACAGGCGTCGACTTTTCCGCCGAGATGGTGGCCGCGGGCCAAGAGCGCGCTGCGGGCATTGAGAATGTGCGCTACGTACAAGGCAAGGCCACAGAGACCGGGCTTGAATCCAGCGACTACGACATCGTTTTTCAACGTGCGCTGATCCACCACCTGTCGAGCTATGACGCCTGCTTTGCGGAGGCCCGTCGCTTACTGGCCCCAGGCGGATTGCTGATCGTGCAAGACCGCACTCCCGAAGACGTCAATCTACCGGGCTCAAGCGAGCATTTGCGCGGGTATTTCTTCGAGCGTTTCCCACGGTTGCGGACGGTCGAAGCCGGGCGCCGCCCAACGCCCGATAAAGTATCAGCAGCGATGAAGGCCTGCGGCTTTACGGACATCACCCGCTCTTCGCTGTGGGAGACACGTAAAAGCTATGAAGGCTTCGAAGCCCTGGCCCATGACCTGGCGGCTCGAACCGGTCGCTCCATCCTCCACGAGCTGGACGATGAAGAGCTGTCTTCCCTGATCGACTACATAAAAGGCCAATTACCGGCACAAGGCCCTATCCTGGAAAAAGACCGATGGACCTTGTGGGTCGCGCGATAACCCTCGCTTCGTACACGCCGCCGCCCGGGCTGGGCGGGGTTCCGGCACGGCGTGCTTGTTTCCGCGTCTTCCTCGTCCAGGCGGGCGTCGGCCGAACTCCCTGCGCTACGCTCCGGTCAGACAGCAGCCGACGACATCCCCCGCCTTCCCTTCGGAAGCACGCGGCGCACGCCTACCGCCGGAACCCCGCCTAGCCCGGACGACGGCTGCATGGTGATGGAAGGGAAGATGTCGGTTTTGGCCGGCAACTGCCGGCTTTTTTTCGACGCCATGGCACAAGGCAGCAGGCTGGCCGGCAAGCGATGTTGATTATTGGATAAAACCTCTTCATTGCATCCCGATTATCATGATGGCTAATACCTGCCAAGCGTTCAAACGGAGGCAAACGATGACACGAGTTCGCGTTGAGGGCTTCACCATTTCGCTCGACGGATACGGGGCGGGCCCGAATCAGGACATCGACAATCCACTCGGCATTGGCGGAATGGATCTGCACCGATGGTTGCTTCCAACACGCACGTTCCAGCGGACCTTGTTCGGCAACGATGGCGGTACGGTCGGGATTGACGACGATTTCGCCGCCCGCGGCTTTCGGAATGTCGGCGCCTGGATTCTCGGAAGGAATATGTTCAGCCCCATTCGCGGAGACTGGCCGGACAACAACTGGAAAGGCTGGTGGGGAGACAACCCACCGTATCACGTTCCGACCTTCATCTTGACCCACCATGCCCGGCCATCCATCGAGATGGAAGGCGGGACGACGTTCCACTTCATCACAGGCGGCATTCACGAAGCGCTGGACCGCGCACGCGAGGCCGCCGCCGGAATGGACGTGCGGATTGGCGGAGGGCCGGACACAATACGACAGTATCTTCGCGAGGGCCTCGTAGATGAGCTGCACATTGCCATCGCACCGGTCCTGCTCGGCCGGGGAGAATCGTTGTACGAAGGGATCGACTTGCGGGCTCTGGGATACGAATGCGTTGAATCCGTAGCGTCGGACAAGGCCACGCATGTCGTCTTACGGCGCCAAAAACACAACCGCGCCTGACGACGGACGGGTCATTCACGAACTCGCCCTTGCCTGTCGCCGGTTTTGCCATAATCGGGGCCGCCGATCCGGCCGAAGCTATAGACATGGTGTCGCGAACGCCTTGCGCTGTAGCGCACGGTGTCGTTGAAGTATGGCCACTGGAACAGCCGCAGCCGAGCAAGGACAGTACGGTCACAAAGAATCGTCTGCTGTTTTCAAACTAGCGATCCTTTTCCGCTCCCCTCCCATAGACAGCTCCCCCAATCCGACCCAATCCATACGCCGGCGGGCGGATGGGGTGGGGCTCCGGCGGTTAGGCGAGCGCCGCGGGCTTCCGAAGGGAGGGCGGGGGGTGTCGTCGGCCGCTGTCTGACCGGAGCGTAGCGGAGGGAGTTCGGCCGACGCCCGCCTGGACGAGGAAG
>JBARWC010000116.1:0-13778 GCA_049646585.1 Burkholderiaceae bacterium
ACGCTGGCCGGCGTGGCGGCCTACGGCCTGGCGCTGTGGGCGCTGGCGGGTATGGGCGCCTAGCCCTTTACACGAACGATTTTTTGCACCTGCGGCACGTGCCGTATGGCGCGTATCACCTGGGCCAGGTGTTTGCGGCTGTCGACCTGGACGGTCAGGTGCAGCAGGCCGGTGGAGGCGGCGTCGTCCTGCATGGTCAGGTGCATGATGTTGGAGTCCGCCTCGGTGATCTCGGCGGCCAGGCGGCCCAGTACGCCGCGTTCATTGATAACGGTGACGTCCAGGCGGGTCGACAGGTGGCGGGCGGTATTGCTGTCCCACATCACCGGTATCCAGCGCTCGGGCTCGCGCGCGCGGGCGCGCTGCGCAACGGCGCATTCTTCCATGTGGACCACCAGGCCGTGCCCCAGGCGTATGCCGCCTATGATGGCGTCGCCCGGCAAGGGGCCGCAGCAGGGCGCCAGTTGCACCGCCTGCCCCTCGTTGCCGTGGATGAGTATGGGGGCGCTGCTGGTGGAGGTGATTTCGTCGACGGCCGCCGCGGTGGTGGCCAGTATGGCGTTCTCGGGAGCGAAGCGGCGGGCGACGACCGCGGCCAGCCTTTTCCCAAGGCCAATGTCGGCCAGGATTTCGTCGCGCGAACTGGCGCCCGAGCTCTTGGCCAGCTTGTCCCATTCGGGGTCGTCCTCGGCCGGATGGGGCAGATGCAATTGGTCGAAGGCCTGGTTGAGCAGGCGCTGGCCGAAGGCGATGGATTCTTCGTATTTGACGGTGCGCAGATAATGGCGGATTTCGGAACGGGCCCGTCCCGTGCGCACGTAATTGAGCCATTGGGCGCTGGGTCGGGACGCGGGCGAGGTGATGATCTCGATGGCGTCGCCGCTTTTCAGCTCGCTGCGCAGGGGAACGAATTCGCCGTTGATCTTGGCCGCCACGGCCTGGTTGCCGATGTCGGTGTGTATGGTGTAGGCGAAGTCGACGGGCGTGGCGCCGCGCGGCAGGGAGATGATCTTGCCTTGCGGCGTGAAGACGTAGACCGCGTCGGGGAAGAGGTCGACCTTGACGTGTTCAAGGAATTCGCCCGAGTCGCCGGTCTGGCTTTGGATGTCCAGCAGGGATTGCAGCCACTGGTGAGTGCGCTTTTGCAGGTCGTTGAGCGTCGCGTCGTCGTCTTTGTACAGCCAGTGCGAGGCCACCCCTTCTTCGGCGATGTGGTCCATGTCGCGCGTGCGGAACTGGAATTCCACGGGCGTGCCGTAAGGCCCCACCAGCGTGGTGTGCAGCGACTGGTAGCCGTTGAGCTTGGGGATGGCGATGTAGTCCTTGAACTTGCCGGGCACGGGCCGGTAGAGCTGGTGCAGCGTACCCAGCGCCAGATAGCATTCGGGCAGGGTATGGACAATGACGCGAAATCCATAGATGTCCAGCACATCGGAAAACGACTTTTTCTGCTCGGTCATTTTCGTATAGATGCTGTACAGCGATTTTTCGCGGCCGCTGACCTCGGCATCGATGCCGGCGGCCGGCAGAGCCACCCTGACGGCGTCGGATATCTTGCCCAACACTTCGCGGCGATTGCCCCGGGCGGCCAGCATGGCTTTGTGCAAGACCTGGTAGCGATTGGGGTGGATGGCCTGGAAGCAAAGATCCTGAAGCTCGCGGAACAGGGCGTTGAGGCCCAGACGGTGCGCAATGGGCGTGTAGATATCCAGCGTTTCGCGGGCGATGCGGCGACGTTTTTCAGGGCTGACCGCGCCCAGGGTGCGCATATTGTGCAGGCGATCGGCCAGCTTGATGAGTATGACGCGCACGTCGCGCGCCATGGCCAGCAGCATCTTGCGGAAGCTCTCGGCCTGTTGTTCCGCCTTGGTGGCGAATTCCAGCCGGTCCAGTTTGGACAGGCCGTCGACGATTTCGGAGACGTCGGCGCCGAATTTCTCGGCCAGTTCCTGTTTGCTGACCCCCTGGTCCTCGATGACGTCGTGCAGCAGGGCCGCCATCAGGGAATCGGCATCCAGCTTCCAGCCGGCGCAGATTTCGGTGACGGTGATGGGGTGGGAGATATAGGGTTCGCCGCTGGCCCGGAATTGCCCCAGGTGGGCTTGGTCGGCGAAGCGATAGGCTTCTTTGATGCGCTCGACGTCTTTGGGGTCGAGGTAAAGGCTGATTATCTTGGTAAGGGGCGCCAGCGAGGCAATGGTGTTGGGCGGCGTTTCGGTGCCCGGCAGGGCGACGGGGGTCTTGGAGGGCTTGCGCCTGCGCAGCCTGGGGCCTTTTTTAAGGACCGCCAGGAGGCCGGAGGAAGCGCCGCGAAGACCGGAAAACGCCATAAACCACCCCGCGTATGATCAGGTCGGGACTTTGCGCAGCATTTCCAGGCCGGTCACGCCGGCGGCGATCTCGCGCAGGGCGGTGACGGTGGGCTTGTCCTTGCTGTCCAGGCGCGGTTCGTGCCCTTGCGCCAATTCGCGAGCGCGGTAGGTGGCAGCCAAGGTCAGATTGAAGCGGTTGGGGACTTTCTCGAGGCAGTCTTCAACGGTGATACGGGCCATTTTTAACCTATAGGTGTGGGTTGAGGCGTTTCAGGCAACAGTTTTACTGATGCCCAGTTGAGTAAACAGCTCGGCATTGCGCGCCGCTTGCGTGCCGTAGCGCAAGCGGGTGGCGGCCAGGATTTGGCCCAATTGCAGCAATGCGGTGCTAAATTCTTGATTAATAATAACATATTGGCATTCCGAGGCATGCGACATTTCGCTTCCAGCGGCCAGCAGGCGGCGTGAAATCACGTTCGGCGCATCCTGACCGCGCTTGGTCAGGCGGGATTCCAGCGCCTCAATGGAGGGCGGCAGTATGAATATGCCTATGGCCTGGGGGTAGTGCTCGCGCACCTGACGGGCGCCTTGCCAGTCGATTTCGAGCAGCACGTCGCGGCCCTGGCCCAGCGCTTCATCGATGCGGTCGCGCGGGGTTCCGTAGAAATTGCCATGCACTTCGGCCCATTCGAGCAGGGCGTTCTGGCGCCGCAGCGCTTCGAACTGTTCGTGGCTGACGAATCGATAGTGCTGGTCCGCGACTTCGCCTGGGCGGGGCGCCCGGGTGGTGCAGGAAATGGACAGGACCACGGATTGGTCTTCCGCCAGCAGGGCGTTGACCAGGCTGGACTTGCCGGCGCCGCTGGGCGCCACGACCATGAAAATATTGCCGGAATGAGACGACATGATTATTGAATAGTAACAAATATGAGCGGGAAGAATAGCAAATTCCCGCCTTGTTCTTGTGCGGGCGGCGGCTTTTTCGGGAAAAGAGGGCAGCGAATGGCCCCGCCTAAAGAGGGTCCGGCTTAATTGAGCCGGGTGGGAAGCCCAGGATGCAGATCCGGTTCCTGGCCCAATTCTTCCAGCATGCCCCTGAAGCAAGCTTCGTCCGCGCACAGGAAAACGGCGGCGTCGCCCGGATTCATGTTGAAGGCGATGTCCTGGATCTGTTCGCGTGCTTGGCCGGGGTCGTCCAGGGCGGCCACGTGTACATCGCCGTCCCCTTCGAATTGCTCTTGCGGAACGAAGTCGGCAACCCGTTCCAGATCGGGTTCGCTCACCACGACGTAGGCGAGAAAACTCAGGTCCTCGATGGTGACTTCAAGGATGGCGCCATGTTCCAGCGTGTCAACGAGGCGGCTCTGGGGGTAGGAACTCATGCGGGGTGGGCAGCTTGGCTGTCTTGAACGAAAAGGTGGATATCTTGGCGGGCGGCAGGTTGGCCCAGACGATTTTCGCGTCGATCTGTTGCGCCTGCAGATGCTTGCGCCATTTCGGGCTGCGCAGATTGTACGTGAATTGAACCGCGACCCCGCCTTCGTGCAGCAATTGCCGCCACTGTTCAAGTATGGATTGCGTCATCGGCTCGGGCAGCGAGCACAAAGGCAGGCTGGATACGATGGCGTCGACCTGGCTGTCCGGAGGCAGCAGGCGGCCAAGGTCGGCGGCATTGCCGTGCACCACGTTGACGTGGGGAAAGCGTTTGCGCAGTCGCTGGACGAACAGGCTGGAAAACTCCACCACGACCAGGCGGTCGGGTGAAATGCCGTGGTTCAGCAGGGCTTGCGTGACGGAGCCGGTGCCGCCGCCCAATTCCACGACCAGGCCATTGCCGTCCCGGGGAATTTGCCTGGCCATATTCCTGGCCAGATAGACCGAGCTTGGACAGATGGCGCCGATGATGCCCGGTTTGGCGCAAAGCTCGTGCAGGAAGACGCCGGGCGCCATGCTTTTAAGATAATCGGATACGCGCCCGACCCGCCCAAACTCCAGTACACGATGCAGCATACGACTCCGTCCCTTTCAATTTTGTGTAACGTTAACAGCAGAATCGGCGCGACGAATGACGAAATGTAATACCAAAAGAGCAGATGGGTCCGGGCGCATCAGGTCTGGGTTTGAGAGCCGAAGTCCAGTGTGGCGATGACGGGCGCGTGGTCCGATGGCTGTTCGTTGGCGCGCGGGCCTTTGTCGACGATGCAGCCGCTGCAGTAGGGCAGCAGGGCGTCCGACAGCAGGACGTGATCGATGCGCACGCCGGCATTGCGCTTGAAGGCGAAACGGCGGTAGTCCCACCAGGTAAAGGTTTTCTCGGCCTGTTCGAACTGACGGAAGGAGTCCGTCAGGCCCAGCTCCAGCAAGGCCGAGAAGGCGGCGCGCTCGGGCTCGGAAACCAGCACCTCGCCCACCCATTTCGAGGGATCGTGCACGTCTTCGTCCGCCGGCGCCACGTTGTAGTCGCCCAGTATGGCCAGGCGCGGGAAGCGCGTCAGCTCGTCGCGCAGCCAGTCGCGCAAGGCCAGGAACCATCTGAGCTTGTATTCGTACTTGTCGCTGCCCACCGACTGCCCGTTGGGGCAATAGGCGCTGATGACGCGTATGTCGCCGATGGGACTGGCCATGGTCGTGGCGATGATGCGCTGCTGGTGGTCGTCGAAGCCGGGTATGTTGCGCTGCACCTCAAGGCATTCCCGCGGCGCGATGATGGCCACCCCGTTATAGGTCTTCTGGCCCGCCCATTGGGCCTGGTAGCCGATTTCCCGGAAAGCGTCGATGGGAAACTTGTCGTCGGCGAGCTTCAATTCCTGCAGGCACAGTGCCTGTACGGGATTCTGCTCCAGCCATTCCAGGACTTGCGGCAGCCGCACTTTCAGGGAGTTTACGTTCCAGGTGGCGAGTTTCATTCGATTGATATGTCTTTTATTAATCGGGCGGTTATCGCAACATTACAAGCCGTGTTTTTGGGCTCGCTGCCAACCTGGCCGATCAGTTTTGGCTCGGCTGGTGTTTTCTTTTGTGTTGCGTGAACACGATTATGGTATCAGCATGGTGCCTTGTTTTGCTGGACGGCCGCTACCCGTCCCGTGCCGATAACCTGCCGGCCGACCGCCTTCAGATGGCCACGCCGTCGATGATTATATGTTTCATGCCTCGTGAACAACGCTCGATGCGGGCCTCCACCCCGTAAATGGTGCGCAGCATATCGGCTGTGACGACCTGCTCGCAGCTGCCGCCCGCCACCATCGTGCCGTTCGAGATCACCAGCATCTGGTCCGCGAAGCGCAGCGCCTGATTCAGGTCATGGATTGCAATGAAGACTATCATGCCTCGCCTGCGGGCTTCGCTGCGCATGAAGTCCAGGACTTCGACCTGGCGGCGCATGTCCAGGGCGCTGGTAGGTTCGTCCATAAGCATGATCTCGGGATCACGGACCAGGGCCTGTGCGATCGAAATCAGTTGCCGCTGCCCGCCGCTCAATTCATCCAGGTAGCGAAAAGCCAGCGGCGCTATGTCCAGCAAGTTGATAACGTCGTCGATGCGCCGCAACTGCTCGTCGCCAACGGACCAAGTGGAGCTATGCTGCATGCAGGCCAGCAATATGCTTTCGTGAGCGGTAAGGTGAGCGGCCAGAGCCCCATCCTGCGGCATGTAGCAGATGCCCGCATTCCCTTTTTGACTGCTCTGCAGGAGCACCTGGCCCGGCCCCTGCGTCAGGCCTGCGATGCGCTTGAACAAGGTGGACTTGCCCGCCGCGTTGGGGCCTACCAGGGCCACGACCTCGCCGCCGCGGAATGTGGGGGTCGTGATCCCCGAGAGTACAGCGTTGCTTCCATAAGATGCCCCGACGTTCTCGAGATGAAGCGTCACCATACATTCCTCTTGCTGCGCAGGATGAGATAAACGAAGAACGGCACGCCGACGAAGGAAGTCACCACGCCGATCGGAAAGATGGCTCCCGGGATCAGCGTCTTGCCAATTACTGAGCTGACTGAAAGCATCAGGCCGCCGATAAGCATCGAAGCCGGCAGGAAGAAACGTTGATCCTCGCCGACCAGCATGCGGGCGATATGCGGCGCAACGAGCCCCACGAAGCCTATGACGCCCACGAATGCTACCGGGATGGCAGCCAGCAGACTGACCAGCACCAGGGTCCGAAAGCGTAGCGCTCGCACATCGATGCCGAAACTTGCCGCCTTGTCGTCGCCCAGGCGCAGCGCCGTCAGCGCCCAGGTCCGGCGCGCGAAAAACGGCAGCGAGACCAGCACGGCGAGCGTCACGATTCCGACCTTCGGCCAGGTGGCCTTGGTCAAGCTTCCCATGATCCAGAAAACCACGGATGCGACAGCCTGCTCGCTGGCAAAGTACTGCGTCAGAGCCACCAGGGCATTGAAAATGAACACCAGCGCAATGCCGATCAGAACGACGGTTTCGGCGGTTGCGCCGCGCCGCTTGCCCAGCGCAAGGATCAGCAGGGCCGACACCAGCGCCATGATGAAAGCATTCAAGGGCACCACGTAGTCAACGGCGATAGGCAGGATGTGCAAGCCGAATGCCAGGCCCAGCGCGGCCCCGAAACTAGCGGCAGCCGAAATTCCGAGAGTGAACGGGCTGGCCAGAGGGTTGTTCAGAGCCGTCTGCATTTGCGCACCGGCTATCGATAAGGCCGCGCCCACGGCCATACGTCCGTTTGAGAGCCATTTGTAGAGGACGTCGGATGTGACGCCCATCAGCTCGGCGATCCGCTCCACCGACAGCCTGCGTCGCTCTAGTGCGTAGTCTTTGCATAGGCGAAACGCATCAACAATGTTGCTGGGATATACACGTTTCCAATTGCGGGCCATAGTCAGACACCTCCCGCGGCTCGTCGTTTGATCGACGTCTGAAAAAATGCTCGATTGGAAGCGCAGAATTTCGCAGGTCTGGCGCTACATTGGCCTTCATTGACAACACGGGAGGAACCCATGACATCGAACAAAGACCCTCGCTTGCTCCAGATGGCAGACACCTTGGAGGCCCTGAACATCAGTAAATCGATTCTGTACTTCCTGGCATACAGGGGCGTTGCGAAACGTGAAGAATTCATAGAAGTTCTCCAGTCCTTTACAAAGCACACGCCTGATTACCTGATCGACGAGATGGTCGAGCGTGAGCGCGATCTTGATCAGTGGATGCGGATGCTGCCTGTGCAGGGCAGCCGATATTCCCGGCCGCCAGTAACTCATCGTCGGGCACGAGAGTCAGGTCAGTTTGTCGTAACATAGTGCTTACACCCCCACCGCGGCGGCGCGCTGACGAGGTTGTGACAGGGCCCGTGCGGGCGCTGTACAAATCTCGCCGGCTTTCATGCCAAGCGAGATTGCGATGGCGTGGCTCTGGCCACGGAGGCATTGGCGCTTTCCGCCCAATATTTCGTAGACGAGCTGGGGGCTGTAGCCGTTGGCGACCGCCCATTGGGCAATCGAAACGCCCTTTTTATGAAGTTCTTTTCGAACTTCATCGGCAGTACGAGTCTTCATGGAGGGGCTCCTGATGATTTATGGGGCTTAGTCCTCGCTCTGCAAAGTGAGAACTAAGTATGTATTTGTTTAATGTTTGTGTATGGCGATTATGGTAGATAAAAATCTACCTGTCAATCGTAAAGGTTGAGTTTTTTATGGATATAGGAAGCCGCCTACGAGGTGAGCGTGAGCGTCTGCAATTGACGCAAACGCAGCTGGCAAAGATCGCTAGCGCTTCGAAGCATGCCCAAATCAAATGGGAGAAAGGCGAGGCCTACCCCAACGCTGCTGTACTTTCTGCCTGGGCGGAAATTGGGATGGATGTGCTTTATGTGGTGACAGGGGAGCGGGCAAATGTGCCGACGTCGGCACATTTGCCTCCCAAAGAACAGATGATCATGGACGCTTACAGAGCGGGAACGCCTGAGCAGCAAGAATTCATTCTCAAAGCTGCGTTGGGTTTTTCCGGAACGAAAGCACCTGGTAAGACGGTTTTACAACGCGCCAAGAAGGTGAAAGGCGTGATGATGGCTGGAGATGTGATAATCAACGCCAGAGGGAATAAGAAAAATGACGATGACCAATAAGGAAGGGGCTGTGATATATAAACAAACAGTCGGCAGCCTGAACGGCTTGATGATCATGGCAGCACCAGGTAGCCATGTTGATGTCTATTTGCTCGATAAAAAAAATAGTTGACTGTTTTCTGCTGCATCATTAACCATGTTACGGTCAGTTTTTTGTGCTAAGTTGGCTTCGGGAGGAAAAAGATGAACACTGGACAGCTGTTTTTTGCGGGCATAGCCATGCTAGCGACTCTTATTTCTCCCGAGGCTTCGGCTGACCCGGATCGTATAAATACTACTGAAACCAGGGCCGTGGTAGCTTCCCTAGGTGAGAAAATGGCTGGGGATTTATTCCCCTCCAGTGTTGTGCCTGGATACATGATTGCGCGAGGCTCAGCTGGCGCAATCATGGCCGCGCAGCAAAAGCTCAAAAACATGCCAAACAACTTTAATCCAGAGGATGAGATTTTGTCACCGCTACGCACGGTCGAGGCAACTTGGCCCGACTATCAGAGCGAAAACGGGCAACGAGTCCGAGCAGAGCTATGGTCTTGTCGCGATGCAGTAACCTTAATGCGGATGAGTATGGAGTATGCGACGGTCGGTGATGTGTCAGGAGTCAAGGATTTGAAGGCGGTGCAGGATAGGAAGTCGATGGCGTGTATAGCAGCACTGACGGCAATCAAAGCAGAAGATAAGAAATAAGCATTCAAAACGGCAAACGTTTGCCGTTTTGAGCAAAATAGCTTGCACCTCGCCAGCCACAGTAAAGTCATTTAATAGCGCCCTGGTCGCCCGGGCGGCACGATACAGGTTCTTTCCTGTAGATCGTCCGCCACCTTTTGGGAGCGCTTATGTGGTTCAAATCTAACATTCCCCTCTTGCTACGACTGCCGCGCCTAACAACTTGGCTGGCGATCGCCGCCCTGTCGATCGTGGTGATCGGCTTGGTTTCTCCGCAGCAGATACCCGTTGTCATCTACAAGCTCAGCCTGGTCAGTCTGGCCGCCGTGGTGTCTTACTGGATCGATCGCGCTCTTTTTCCGTATGGGCGACCCGGTGGCTACTTGGAGCGCGATTGGCGCTGTGGATCCTGCTCGCCACTCCATCCGGTGGATTACCCGATTGCCAGTGGCTACGAAACCCAGTACATGGTGGCCACGATTCGCCGAGCAGCTCTTGCCGCGGCGGTGATTCTCGCGGTTGCGCTGGGGTTGTGATGACCAGCCCATTGGCTCGTGGCGCCGGCTGGTTAGGTGCGCTGATGACCTTGGCGCTCATAGCCAGCCGTCGTGATGGCCAGGCGATACCAGGGGCCTCGGCGGCCCTGACAAGGTCATTTAGCCGTGCCGTCGCTGCTGCCAGGCGGCGCTACGAGAAAGTCTGCGCGGCGCACAGAACAGCCCCCAACCCTAAATACTTCCGGGACCTTCGGCTTCATGACTTACGCCACGAAGGCACCCTCGGGGCTGATCGCAATGGCGCCTCGTACAACGGCCTAGGGCCGCTTCCTACATGGTTGTATGCCGAAGAACCGCCAGCGCCGCCGCCAACTCTGGCCGAGGTCAGGGCCGCACAACTCGCTCAGATCAACAACGATTTCAATATTGTGGCGGCGGCTTTGACTGCTGGATATCCAGAAGCGGAGCGTTTGACCTGGCCAGTCCAGCAAACAGAGGCCCTTGCGTGGGCGGCCGACAATACAGTTGCCACCCCGTATCTGGATGGCTTGGCGGTGGCTCGAGGCATTACGGATATCGAAATGCGCCAGTTAACGCTGGCCCAAGTGCAGGCATTTCAAGCCGCCAGCCAGCGTCTTGTCGGGACACGGCAGCGACTCCGGGACGAGATAAACGCTGCGGCGACAGTAGCAGCTGTCCAGGCTATTACCTGGCCTCAAGAGGAGTAAGAAAGACGCGGCGACGGTCTGGGTGCAGCAACACCCGGACCGCCCCGCACCCGCAGACCGAGCTGCAGATCCGGCCAGGGCCGCGCCACACGACGTCGTGCCAGCCTAGGCTACCAGAACCGTAAGAGGTTTGCAGCATATGAAACAAGCCGATGAAAAGCCCACCCGGGCATTATTAAGGTATTTCGGTGGCAAATGGGCGATCGCACCGTGGGTTTTGGCCCACCTCCCACCCCATAGAATCTATGTAGAGCCATTCGGTGGTGCGGCCAGTATCTTGCTGCGCAAGCCTCGCAGCAAGATCGAGGTGTACAACGACTTGGACGAAGAAATCGTAGGGATCTTCCGCGTCGTCCAGGACCCGGCGACATGCCAGGCGCTGATACGCCGCCTACGGCGCACGCCCTATGCTCGTCGCGAGTTCGAACTTGCCTTCCAGGGCAGCGCCGATCCAATCATTCGGGCGCAGCGGGCTATTGTCAGGGCGTACCAGTCTTTCCACCACGAATCGCTCTTTAACAGCAAAAAGACAACATTTGCCGATGCCAGGCACCGGACAAGCAGCAGCTCGAAGGCGGGCGAGTGGAAGAACTACCCTCGTAGTCTTGTGTCGGTCTCCAGGCGACTGCACGGCGTCGTGATTGAATGTCGGGCCGCCCAGGAGGTGATCCGCGCCCAGGATACCCCTGACACGCTTTTCTTCGTCGATCCACCATATATGCCGGCGACCAGGTCGAAATCTGGCTATAGGCACGAGATGACGACAGGCGCCCATATCGAGCTGCTGCAGCAGCTGCGGGGAGTTCGGGGGATGGTGGTTATCGCGGGATACCCGTCAGATATCTACGACGAGGTTCTATCGGGCTGGACGAGAGTCCAACGAAAGCACTACGCCGGCGGAAATGGGCCTCAATCGAGGGTCGAGGTGCTGTGGATATCTCCCAGCGCGGCCGCTGGGTTGATGAATCTGTAATTCCTTTGCTATATATGCAAATATTCCGGAGGCCATTTATCGCACGAAAACGCGCTCAAATATCGCGGCGCGCTTCAGCAATTGGAATTCAAAATATTGCCTTTAGATATCAGCCTGTTGGGAAGGTATTGGCGCAACTCGAGACACTGACACGAAGCGCGGGCGGCTAGCCCCATGGCGCTTTCATTTCGTGTAAGTTATTGATACAACTGGATTTAATATCGTTTATGGGGTACCCTAATAGAGTACGAGGGCGCACGGTGCGCCCTTTGTAATGCATCAAGGAGAAACTGCATGCCAAGTAAAAAGCCGACTACAAAGAAGCAGCCTTTCGTTATCGAACCGCTGAACTGGGTGGCCCCGGACACCGCTCGTGACGAATCCGAAAAGCGCGGCGAGGATACAAAGCAGGCTGCTCCCAAGAAGGAATCCGACGGCTAGGCGCCATTTGCCTTTGGCTGACCATGCACGGCAGGACGCGAGTCCTGCCGTTTTTCATTTCCTGGTTGGATTTCTAGGCTGGATGATAGCGCGTTACTATTGCTTCTTGACACCTGTTGGCCCGCAAAGCCCAACGGACACTGAATCAGGAGATCTCGATGGAAGATATTTTCGTGGTCGGCGCCAGCCGCACGGCGGTTGGCGATTTTGGCGGCGCTCTCAAGAGCGTGCCCCCTTGCGATCTTGGGGCCTTGGTCCTGCGCGCCGTGCTCGATCGCAGCAATGTGTCGCCGGCCGACGTGGAACACGTGGTCTTCGGGCATGTCATCAACACCGAGCCGCGCGATATGTATCTGTCGCGGGTGGCGGCCATGCACGCCGGCATGAGCCACGCCACGCCGGCCTTCAATGTAAACCGTCTTTGCGGTTCCGGCCTGCAGGCCATCATTTCCGCGGCGCAGGCCCTTGCCTTGGGCGATGCCAGGGTGGCCATCGGGGCGGGCGCCGAAAGCATGAGCCGCGCGCCCTATATCGCGCCGGCCCAGCGCTGGGGCGCTCGCATGGGCGACAGCGTCATGCTGGACATGATGACGGGCGCCTTGTCCGATCCCTTCGACAAGACCCATATGGGCGTGACGGCCGAGAACGTGGCCCAGAAGTACGCCATCAGCCGCGAGGACCAGGATGCGCTGGCACTGGTGTCCCATCAGCGCGCCGCCGCCGCCATCAAGCTGGGTTATTTCAAGGAACAAATTGTTCCCGTGGTCCAGAAGACCCGCAAGGGCGATGTGGTGTTCGACACCGACGAGCACGTGCGCATGGATGCCACGGCCGAAAGCTTCGCGGCCTTGCGGCCCGTATTCCAGAAGGAAAACGGCACGGTTACGGCCGGCAATGCCTCGGGCCTGAACGACGGCGCCGGCGCCGTGCTGCTTATGACGGCCTCGGCCGTCAAAGAGCGTGGCCTGGCGCCGATGGCCCGGCTGGTGTCCTACGGGCATGCGGGCGTCGACCCGAAGTACATGGGCATAGGTCCGGTGCCCGCCACGCGCATCGCCCTGCAAAAAGCCGGGCTTGCGGTGGAGCAGATGGACGTCATCGAGGCCAACGAAGCCTTCGCGGCCCAGGCCTGCGCGGTCAGCAAAGAGCTGGGATTCGATCCCGCCAAGGTCAACCCCAACGGCAGCGGCATCAGCCTGGGCCACCCCATCGGGGCCACCGGAGCCATCATCACCGTCAAGGCGCTGCACGAACTCCAGCGCATCCAGGGGCGTTATGCGCTGGTCACCATGTGCATAGGCGGCGGGCAGGGCATTGCCGCCATCTTCGAACGTGCCTGACGCGGCCGAGTTGCTGGACGATACGCCCACGCTGTCCGAGCAGGACGGCGTGCGCTACCTGCATTTCGGGACGGAATGGATACAGGGCGCCATGCGCGTGGCCCGGCCGCAGGAGCTGGTGCTGGCCTATACCCAGCAGATGATGGCCTGGCTGCTGTTCCTCGAGCCCCGCAAGACGGATGAGGTGGCCATATTGGGCCTGGGCGCGGGGTCCTTGCTGCGTTATACGCTCAAGCACACGCGAGCGTCGGTCCAGACCGTGGAATGGAATCCGGCCGTGACGGCGATCTGCCGCATGTATTTCCGCTTGCCCGAGACGGCGCGTTCGGCCATAGCTCACTGCGATGCCGGCTTGTGGGTGGACAAACCCGCCAATTTCGGCCGCTACATGGCCCTGATGGTCGATCTGTACGATGCACAAGCCCAGGGCCCGGTGCGCGATTCGCTGGAGTTCTACCAGGGCTGCCATCGCGCGCTGGCCGATGCCGGCGTCATGGCGGTCAATCTGTTCGGCAATCATGCCAGTTTTCCGCCCAACCTGAAGAATATTCGCAAGGCCTTCGGCGGCAGGGTGCTGGAGCTGCCGGAGATCGACGCCGGCAACCGCATCGTGCTGGCCTTCAAGGGGCCTTTGCTGGACGTATCCACCTGGCAGCTCTTGCAGCGGGCCGACGAGGTCGAGTCCGCCTATGGGCTGCCGGCCCGCCGCTGGGTTCGCTCGCTGCTGGCGCAGCAT
>JBARWC010000117.1:0-16598 GCA_049646585.1 Burkholderiaceae bacterium
GCGTAGCGGTGTTCGGCGCGCAGGGCGCCGAACCGGCCACGAGGAGCAAGGCCGGCCCCCGCCACCCGGCACGCGCCAGAAGAATACGGCACGCGTCAGAAAGTACCTAGCACGAGCCACACCACCCGGCACGCGTCAGAAAATACCTAGTACGAGCCACACCACCCGGCACCGCAGCTTACACATCCCTTGCCAAGAACACCCTACGCGGACCTTGAATTACCGCTCAAAGCAAACATTTACCAAGGAAATAGAACTACATCCCGCCTAGGCAAACGTATTTCATTTCCATGAAATCGTCCATCCCGTAAACCGAGCCCTCACGCCCCAGCCCCGATTGCTTGACTCCACCGAAAGGCGCCACTTCGTTTGAAATCAGGCCGGTGTTCACACCCACCATCCCGTATTCCAGCGCTTCCGCCACGCGGAAAATGCGTCCCACGTCGCGACTGTAGAAATAGGACGCCAGACCGTATTCGGTGTTGTTGGCCAGCTCGACCACGTGTTCCTCGCTGGTGAACTTGACGACCGGCGCCAGCGGCCCGAAGGTTTCTTCCTTCATGCACAGCATGTCTTCGTTGATGCCCGACAACACAGTCGGCTGGAAGAAGCGTCCGCCCAGTGCGTGGGCCTGTCCGCCGACCTGGACCTTGGCGCCCTTGTCCAGGGCGTCCTTCACGTGTTCCTTGACCTTGGCGATGGCGGCATCGTCGATCAGCGGGCCCTGGACGACCTTGTCGCCGAAGCCGTCGCCCACCGTCAGCGCGGACACCTTGGCGGCGAATTTTTCGATGAAGCGGTCGTACACCGTTTCGTGCACGTAGATGCGGTTGGTGCAGACGCAGGTCTGGCCCGCGTTGCGGTACTTGGCCGCCATGGCGCCGTCGACGGCGGCGTCCAGGTCGGCGTCTTCGAATACGATGAAAGGCGCGTGCCCGCCCAGTTCCAGCGACAGCTTCTTGATGGTGGGCGCGCTTTGCTGCATCAGTATGCGGCCGACCGCGGTCGAGCCGGTGAAGGTCACTTTCTTGACGATGGGGCTGGCGCACAGAGCCTTGCCGATGGCGATGGAGCGGTCGCTGTCGGCCGTGACGATGTTAAGCACCCCCGCCGGGATGCCGGCCCGCTCCGCCAGTTCGGCCAGGGCCAGCGCGGAAAGCGGTGTCTGCTCGGCCGGCTTGAGCACCACCGTGCAGCCGGCAGCCAAAGCGGGTGCCACTTTGCGGGTGATCATGGCGTTGGGAAAGTTCCAGGGTGTGATCGCGGCGCAGACCCCGATGGGCTCGCGCATGACCAGCATGCGGTTGGCCTTGTTGGGGGAGGCCATGATGTCGCCGCTGACCCGCTTGGCTTGTTCGGCGAACCATTCGACAAAGGACGCGCCGTAGGCGACCTCGCCGCGTGATTCGGCGATGGGCTTGCCTTGTTCCAGTGTCATCAATTGCGCCAGGTCCTCGGTATTGGCCAGGATCAGGTCGAACCATTTGCGCAGGATGCCGGCCCTGTCTTTGCCCGTGCGGGCGCGCCAAGCCTTGAAGGCCTGGTTGGCGGCGTCGATGGCGGTTTGCGCTTCGTCGGCGCCCAGGTTGCTGACTTGCGCGATGATGCTGCCGTTGGCGGGATTGTCCACCGCGAATGTGCCGCCGTCGCCGGCTTGCACCCAGGCCCCGTTGATGTAGGAGCGGGTCTTGTACAGTGCGGGGTCGTTCAGTTTCAAGGGAAGCTGCTGCGAAGTCATGATGTTTGTCCGAGATTAAAGGGTGGAAGGCATGCGATTCATTGTATGCCTGTGGGTGGAGCGCGGGTACCCGGCCTATTCCGGCAGGGCCGGGGCCGCCTCGCGCTCGAGGGGGTAGCAGTGGCAGAATTCCTCGATTTGCCGCATGGCTTCGTCCAGGTCGTCGGTGAGCGTAAGCAGCGTGAGATCGTGCGGGCCGATCAACTTGTTGGCGAGCAGCTTGTGCTTGATCCAATCCATCAGGCCGGACCAGAACTCGGTGCCTATCAATATGATGGGTGCCGGGGGAAGCTTGCGCGTTTGCACCAGGGTCAGTACTTCGAACAGCTCGTCCAGCGTGCCGAAGCCGCCGGGCAGGGCGATGTAGGCGGCGCTGTGCATGAAAAACGTGGCTTTTCGTGAATAAAAGTAATCAAACGTGAGGCTATGGGTTTGATAGTGATTATTGGAGGCTTCGCGGGGCAGTTTGATATTGAGCCCCACGCTTTTGCCGCCCGCCTGGAAAGCCCCTTTGTTGGCGGCTTCCATGATGCCGGGGCCGCCGCCGGCGATGACGGTCAGGCCGTCTTTGGCGAGGCGGCTGCCTATGGCTTCGCTCATGGCGTAATAGGGTGAATCGGGGTGGATGCGGGCGCTGCCGAAAACGCTGACGCCCCAGCCTATTTCCCGCAATGTCTCGGCAGCGACCTGCATCTCTGACATAATTCCAGGAATCTGCTGCTCTGCCGGCATACGGACTATTTTATTGTTTGACATGAAAAAAACCTTGTTGCTTGTTGATGGGTCGAGCTATTTGTATCGCGCCTATCACGCCATGCCCGACCTCAGGAACGCCAAGGGGGAACCCACTGGCGCCTTATATGGTGTCATCTCAATGTTACGGAGACTGCTGCAGGATTACAAGGCGGACTACGCGGCCTGCGTATTCGATGCCCGCGGCAAGACCTTTCGCGACGATCTCTATCCTTTATACAAGGGCAATCGGCCATCCATGCCCGAAGAGCTGGCGGCGCAGATCGAACCCATACACCGAGCGGTCAAGGCGCTGGGCTGGCCCGTTCTGGCGGTGCCCGGGGTCGAAGCCGACGACATCATCGGCACGCTGGCCTGCCGCGCCACGCGTGAAGACGTGCATACGGTGGTGTCCACCGGCGACAAGGATCTGGCCCAACTGGTCAACGAACACGTAGAACTGGTCAACACCATGAGCGGCGAACGGCAGGACGTGGACGGCGTGATGAAAAAATTCGGCGTCGGCCCCGAACAGATCGTGGACTTTCTGATGCTGACCGGCGATGCGGTGGACAACGTGCCCGGCGTGCCCAAGGTGGGTCCCAAGACCGCCGCCAAATGGCTGGCCGAATTCGGCACCGTCGATGCGCTGGTCGAGAATGCCGCAAGCATCAAGGGCGTGGCCGGCGAGAACCTGCGGGGTGCCATCCCCAATTTCGAACTGACCCGCAAGCTGCTTACGGTCAAGACCGATTGCGACATACCCGACCTGGATGTGGGCATTGCCGACCTGGCGCCCCGGCCACTGGACCGCGACACCCTTATCAGCCTGTACGACGAATACGGCTTTCGCAGCTGGCTGCGCGAGCTCAGCGGAGAACCCGACCGCATCCCCGAGCAGGACAGTCGGCAAGCCGCTGAAACGCCGCCGCCCGTGGTGGACCTGCAATACGAAACCATACTCGACTGGGATGCCCTGGACGGCTGGCTGGTCAAGCTGCGGCAGGCCGATCTGGTTGCGCTGGACACCGAAACCACCTCGCTGGATCCCATGGCGGCCCGGATGGTGGGGATGTCGCTGTCGGTCGGCCCCGGCGTGGCTTGCTACATACCGGTGGCCCATCGCGGCCCCGACCACGTGCGGCAGTTGCCCAAGGACCAGGTGCTGGAGCGCCTGCGGCCGTGGCTGGAAGACCCCAAGGCGGCCAAGCTGCTGCACAACGCCAAGTACGATGCGCACGTATTCCTGAACGAGGGCGTGTCGCTGGCCGGTATCACCGAAGACTCCATGCTGCAGGCCTATGTCCTGGAGCCTCATCGGCGGGTAAACATGCAGGAACTGGGCCAGCGCTGGCTGGGCCGCACGGGCACTACTTACGAGGATTTGTGCGGCAAGGGCGCCAAGCAATTGTGCTTCGACGAGGTCGAGGTCCAGAAGGCGTCGCACTATGCCTGCGAGGATGCCGACTTCACCTTCCAGTTGCATCAGGTGTTGCGTCCGCAACTGGCCGTGGACCCCGGCCTGGAAGCCACCTATTTGCTGGAAATCCAGGTATCCCGGGTGCTGACCGTCATCGAGCGCAACGGCGTGCGCATCGACGGCAATGTGCTGGCCGCCCAAAGCAACGAACTCGGCCAGCAATTGCTGGATCTGGAAAAGAAGGCCTACGAATTGGCCGGGCAGCCCTTCAATCTGAATTCGCCCAAGCAACTGGGCGAAATCCTGTTCCAGCGCATGGAGCTGCCGGTGCTGCGCAAGACCGCCAGCGGCGCGCCGTCCACCGACGAAGACGTGTTGACCAAGCTGGCGCGCGATTACCCCTTGCCGGCGCTGCTGCTGGAGTACCGCGGCCTGGCCAAGCTGAAGTCCACCTATACCGACAAGCTGCCCAAGATGATCAACCCCGCCACCGGACGCGTCCACACGCGCTACGCGCAGGCGGCGGTAATCACCGGCCGCCTGGCCTCGTCGGATCCCAATTTGCAGAACATTCCAGTACGCACACCGGAAGGCCGGCGCGTGCGCACCGCCTTCGTTGCCGGCGAGGGCCGGATACTATCCGCCGACTATTCCCAGATCGAGCTGCGCGTCATGGCGCATGTTTCCGACGATGAAAACCTGCGTAAGGCCTTCGAACAAGGCGACGATATCCACCGGGCAACCGCGTCCGAGGTATTCGGCGTCCCGCTGGACGAGGTCTCGGGCGAGCAGCGCCGGGCGGCCAAGGCCATCAATTTCGGCTTGATCTACGGCATGGGCGAGTTCGGCCTGGCGTCCAACCTGGGCATCACCCGGGATGCGGCGCGCGCCTATATAGACCGGTACTTCGCCCGCTATCCCGGTGTGGCAAATTACATGGCCGAGACCAAGCGGATGGCGCACGAACTGGGCTATGTGGAAACCGTGTTCGGCCGGCGGCTCTGGCTGCCGGAACTTCGCGGCGCCAAGGGGCCGCGGCAGGCGGCCGCCGAGCGCGCGGCCATCAACGCGCCCATGCAGGGCACCGCCGCCGACCTGATCAAGATGGCCATGGTGGCCGTCCAGGAATGGCTGGAAGCCGAAAAACTGCAAAGCCTGCTGGTCATGCAAGTACATGACGAATTGGTGCTGGACGTTCCCGCCGGTGAAGTCGATACGGTGGCCCGCCATTTGCCGGGCCTTATGTGCAACGTGGCCAAACTCAGCGTTCCGCTGGTGGCCGAAGTAGGAATCGGGCCCAATTGGGAACAGGCCCACTGACGGCGCAAGCCTGAGGCCCGCCGGCAATCATAAGGAGTCGATATGTCTTTTTCACCCATTACCGGAGCAGCCGGAACCACCATTCATACCCCCGCCGAAGGTTTGCGCGAGGGGCTGGTCGACATGCCTACCTTCGACGGCACGATACCGGCCTACTTCGCCGCGCCCGTTAATGACAAGCATCCGGCCGTGATCCTGGTCATCCAGGAAATCTTCGGTCTGCACGAACACATACGGGACGTCTGCCGGCGCTTTGCCCACCAGGGCTATATGGCGGTGGGCGTCGAGCTCTATCAGCGCCAGGGCGATGCGGGCAAGTACACCGATATCGGCGCACTGATCAAGAACATCGTGGCCAAGGTGCCCGACGAGCAGGTGCTGGCCGACCTGGATGCCGCCGCGAAATGGGCGGAAAGCCAGGGCGCCGATGCCGCCCGT
The DNA here is from genome assembly GCA_049646585.1 of Burkholderiaceae bacterium. Lineage (GTDB taxonomy): Bacteria > Pseudomonadota > Gammaproteobacteria > Burkholderiales > Burkholderiaceae_B. The sequence goes on from JBARWC010000117.1 coordinate 5,649, forward strand.
CTGGGCGTGACCGGTTTCTGCTGGGGCGGCCGCCTTACCTGGATGTACGCGGCGCATAATCCGCAATGCAAGGCCGGCGTGGCCTGGTATGGCAAGCTGACGACCGGGCACGGCCCCCTGCAACTGCGCAACCCCATCGACGTGGCGGGTGACCTGCACGCACCCGTGCTGGGCCTTTACGGCGGCCAGGACGGCAGCATCCCGCTGGAAGACGTGCGGCGCATGGAAGCCGGGCTGGCGCAAGGCAATGGCGCGGCGCAGCTCTCGGATATCGTCGTGTATCCCGATTCCGGCCATGCCTTCTATGCCGACTACCGGCCCAGCTACCATCCCCAGGATGCACAAGACGGTTGGGACAAGGCGCTGGCCTGGTTCAAGCGCTATCTTTAGATAGGCAAGGCCTGGCGCCCGAGGCCTGCTCCGGCATCCGGAGCAGGCTTTGTTTTTATTCCGGCGCGCTTCCGTTGTCGCGCAGGCGATTGGGCAGCAGTTCGTTGTGCTTGGCCAGTATCGGGTAGGCGGCCGCCTCGACCAGGAAGGAATTCACTGTCTTGGCGTCGCGCAATATGTCCAGGTATAGGGACCCCAGCTCGGCCTGGTCCAGCCTGCCGGCCTGGATGTTCTGCAGGTTGCGCTCGGCGGCCGTGGCCTCCAGCTCGCGGAAGTGGTCTTTTTCAAACGCCAGGTAGCGCGCGCTGCGGATGTCCTCCGCCACGAAAAGGGCGGCGGTCTGGCGCTGGTTGCGCATCAGCCGATCCAGCACGGCCGTCAGCTCGTCGCGCTGCTCTGTGGTGAAGGCCCAGCCTTTCTTGCGCAGGGTGGCGGTATGCCCCAGCAGCCCGCTGGTGGCGATGTTGCCCGCGTGGGTCATGTTCGACGAGAAGGCCAGTATTTCGTCCAGCCGGCGGTGGTCTTCCTGGTTCATGGCGTCCTGGTCCAGCGTAGCCAGGTAGGTGGTGATGGCCCCGTCCAGACGGTCGATGGCGCTGTTCACGTAGCGCGCATGCGCGATGCGGTGTCGGTTGTCCCGCAGGAAGCCGGCCCGTGCCATGCCCAGCAGGCTTTGCGTCATGTCGGCCACCCGCAGGGCTTCACGCGCGGCGTTGCCCAGCGCAATGGCGGGCACCTCGTGGGCGGACTCGTCCAGGTATTGCGGGCGGGAGGGGTCGTTCGGGTCGCTGCGCTTGGGCAGCAGGCGGGTCAGCAGGCGCGCGTACGGGGTCAGCAGCGGCATGAAAATCAGGGCGACCGCCAGATTGAACAGCGTGTGGAAATTGGCGACAGCGCGGGCGGGGTCGTCGGTCAGGGCGCTCATCATGGCCGGCAGCCAGTGCAATATCATCAGCGCCAGCACGCAGCCCGCCAAACGCGTCCCAAGATTGCCCAGCGGCAGCCGGCGGCCCGCCGGATCGTCGTCGATGGTGCCCTCCAGCAGCGGATTAACGGCAGTGCCCAGGTTGGCCCCCAGCACCAGCGCGTAAGCCAGTTCGGAAGCTATCATCCCGTGGCTGGCCAGGGACATGATCAATACCACTACCGCTACGCTGGAATGTGATGCCCAGGCCAGCAGGGCCGACAGCAGCAGGCCGATGACGGGCTGGCCGGAAAGCGCGTCCAGCAGTATCTTGAGCAGGTGGGCGTCCTGCAGGGGGGCGAACAGCCGCACGAGTTCGTGCAGCGACAGCAGCAGCAGGCCCAGGCCGATGAATACCCGGCCCAGGTCGCGCCGCCGGCTGGGCTGGTGGCGCCGGAACAGCCATACACCGACCAGGATCAGCGTGGGGGCCAGGGCGGTCAGGTTGAATGAAAGCAGTTGGACGATGATGGTCGTGCCGACGTTGGCGCCCAGCATTGCCGCCAGGCCGGGTGCCAGGGCCACCAGGCCGCCGGCGGCGAAGCTGGTGATCATCAGGCCGGTGGCCGTGCTGCTTTGTATGGCCGAGGTAATCGCCAGGCCGGTGAAGAAGGCACGCACGCGGGTGCCCAGCGCCCGCCCCATCCAGATCCGCAGGGCCGCGCCGAAGGCGCGCTGCACGCCGCTCTGGACCATGTGGACGCCCCAAAGCAGCAGCGCGATATAGCCGCCGAAGTTGAGCAGGGAGAATAATTCTTTCATGTCCGCATAGTAATCTAGGAGTACCGATTCTGCTGCGGAAAAAAGATGGCGCCCGGCGCCGACAAGGGCGGTTTACCGGGCGCCGGGCGGTCAGGGCGTCAGATGCGCTGCGCGGCCTGCAGGGCGTGGATGCGCGCTTCGATGGGCGGGTGCGATGCCATCATGGCGCTGATGGAGCGGGCGCCCGAGATGCCCGAGGCCTTGAATGCCTTGGGTAGCTCGCCGGCTTCGAGCCCGCCCAGGCGGGCCAGGGCGCGGATCATGGGTTCGCGCGAACCCAGCAGGTTGGCCGAGCCGGCGTCGGCGCGGTATTCGCGCTGGCGCGAGAACCAGGCGACGATGACCGATGCCAGGATGCCGAAGACGATTTCGCAGACGACGACGGTGATGTAGTAGCCGGCCCCCACGCCGCGGTCGTTCTTGAGCACGACGCGGTCGACGAAATAGCCGACGATGCGCGCAAAAAATATCACGAAGGTGTTGACCACGCCCTGGATGAGGGTAAGGGTGATCATGTCGCCGTTGGCCACGTGGGCGACTTCATGACCCAGAACGGCGGCCACTTCTTCTTCGGTCATGCTTTCCAGCAGGCCGGTCGAGACCGCGACCAGGGCGTCGTTCTTGAAGGCGCCCGTGGCGAATGCGTTGGGCGCGCCATCGTAGATGGCGACTTCCGGCCGGCCGATGCCGGCACGGTCGGCAAGCTGGTGCACGGTGTCCAGCAGCCAGGCCTCACGCGGATTGGCGGGTGCCTGCGGATCGATGACGCGGGCGCCCGTGGACTGCTTGGCCATCCATTTGCTGATCAGCAGGGAAATGATGGAGCCGGTGAAGCCGACCAGGGCCGAGAAAATCAGCAACTGAGTCAGGTCCAGGCCGTTGGCGGTAAGGAAGCGGCCCACCCCCAGCACGTTCATCGACGCGCTGAGCACGACCATGACGGCGACGTTGGTCAGCAGGAATAAAAAGATTCGTTTCATGTTTTGAGTTTTCCGAATGGTGCGAGCAAAACCTTGGACTGTGTATATGGAGGGCGGTTCCCGGATTTAAAGCCCGTGGCGACCATAATTTTTTCAGCATCAGAGTATAGTAGCGGCTTGGCGGTTTTAATCAGATTTTCGGTTGATTTCATGCAGTCTCTGTGGATGTTACTGGCGAGTGTGATGTTTGCTGGCATGGGGGCCTGCGTGAAGGTGGCCTCGGATTATGACGCAACACTGCCGCATGTCATTCTTTTCCGCGGCGTGCCCTCGGTGGTGCTGCTTTACGCCTGGACCCGCTATACGCATCGCAGCCTGATTCCCTCCAGCTGGAAGCTGCATATCTGGCGCAATGTGTCCGGCATTTCGTCCATGTGGCTGGGTTTTTTCGCCATTTCCCACCTGCCTCTTTCCACCGCCATCAGCCTGAACTACACCGCGCCCCTGTTCATTGCGGGCTGGATGCTGGGTTGGGGCGGAACCCAGCGCGACCCAGTGCGCATCATCGCCGTCCTGCTGGGCTTTCTGGGCGTCGTCGCCGTGCTGCGCCCCAGCATCACGCAGGATCAGTTTCTGCCCGCCATGCTGGGTCTGGGCGCCGGCGCGCTGTCGGCGGTGGCCATGATGCAGATACGCGAACTGGGCCGGGTGGGCGAGCCGGAATGGCGCACCGTCTTCATTTTCTCTTGCTGCGTCGTCCTGACCAGCCTGGTGGGCCTGGCCCTGGAGGGCTGGAAGGACATCAGCCTGGAGGCCTGGCTTGCGCTGACCGGCGTGGGCGTGCTGGGCCTGGTGGGGCAGTTGGCGATGACGCGCGCTTTCGGCCTGGGTTCGGCGCTATTGACGGCGGCGCTGCAATATACAACCATTATCTTCGCGGCTTTGCTGGGCATTGCTTTTTGGGGCGATCTGCCCGATCCGGTGGCGTGGGCTGGAATGGCGCTCATCATCGCTTCGGGCCTGCTCTCCATCTGGCGCACCTACAGCGAGGATCGCATCATGCGCGGCCAGACCGCGCTGAGCCGGCAGGCCGCCGGAGACGACCAGAAACAGGAGGCAAGAAGTGTATAAATTATTGATCAGCGCAGACGAATTGCGCCGTGAATTGCCCGCGCGGGATTGGCTGGTTTTCGACGTTCGGCACGATCTGGCCGACCACGAGGCCGGCCGCCGGGCCTACGAGCAAGGCCATGTTCCCGGCGCCTTGTTCCTTGACCACGAACGCCAGTTGTCGGCGCCCAAGACGGGAAGCAACGGGCGTCATCCTTTGCCCACGCGCGGCGATTTCGCGATATTGATGCGCTTGCAGGGCCTGACGCGGCAGTCGCAGGTGGTGGTCTACGACGGGGGCAACAGCATGTTCGCTTCTCATTTGTGGTGGATGCTGCGCTGGCTGGGCCACGAGAACGTCGCCATCCTGGATGGCGGCTGGCCGGCCTGGCTGGCCGCCGGGGGCGAGGCGGAAACCGGCGTGCGCAATCCCTCGGTCACCGAGGCGCAGGCGGTCCAGAGCCTGGAGGCACCCGCGACGCCGGCCATGCCCACGGTCGACGCCCAGGCGGTCCTGCAAAACCTGGAAGCTCCGGCTTTCACCCTGGTCGATGCGCGCGCCGCCAACCGCTATCGTGGCGAAACCGAGCCCATGGATCCGGTCGCCGGCCATATTCCCGGTGCCCTGAACCGCCCCAGCTCGCTGAATGTGCGGGAAGACGGCCACTTCAAGGCGGCCGCCGAGCTGCGCGACGAGTTTGAGGCCTTGCTGGAAGGCCGCCCGGCCGCCCAGGTGGTGCACCAATGCGGGTCGGGCATCACCGCCTGCCATAACCTGTTCGCCATGGAACTGGCCGGCCTGAAGGGCTCGGCCCTGTATCCGGGGTCCTGGAGCGAATGGTGTAGCGATCCGTCGCGCCCGGTGGCTCGCTCGGAAGGGTAATCGCCCGCTTGCTGTCCGCCTCGCGGCTTGCATGCCGCTCGGATTCGCCAGGCACAGGACAATCCATTGGGATTATCCTGTGTCCAGGCTCATCCCCGAGGGGGCGCTTTTTGCCTTGGAGCGGCCCGGCGGCAAAAACGTTCTCTCGCGCTGCACGGACTGACATCCACTTGCTGTCCGCCTCGCGGCAAAAAAAACCGGCGCTGGGCGCCGGTCATCGCATCATGCGCCGGTACCATTCGTGGAAGTGCCGCATGCCGTCTTCCATGGGCGACTGGTAGGGGCCGGCCTCGTTGGTGCCGCGTCGCATCAGGGCGCGGCGGCCGGCGTCCATGCGTTCGGCGATCTCGTCGTCCTCGATCGCCGTTTCCATGTAGGCGGCGCGCTGCGCCAGTACGAACTCGCGCTCGAAGGCCACGATGTCCTCCGGGTAGTAGAACTCGACGATATTCAGGGTTTCCTGGGGGCTGACGGGATGCAGCGTCGACAGCACGACCACATGCGGGTAGAGCTCTATCATGTGCGTCGGAAAGTAGGTGACCCAAACCGCGCCGAAGCCCGGCTCCTGGCCCGAGCGGTAGTCCAGCAGCCGGTCATGCCATTGCCGGTACACGTCGGTACCGGGCTGGCTGAGCGACTTGTGCACGCCTACCCGCTGCGAACTGTACCAGTCCGAGAATTCCCAGCTCAGGTCGTCGCAGGTTACGAATTTGCCCAGACCCGGATGGAAGGGCCCCACGTGGTAATCCTCCAGATAGACCTCGATGAAGGTCTTCCAGTTGTAATGGCAGGTGTGCACTTCGACGTGATCCAGCACATAGTCCGAAAAGTCGAATTCGGGTCGCTCGAACAGCGCGGCCATGTCCTGCGCCGGGTTGCGCGGCCCTTCGAACAGCAACCCATGGCAGTTCTTCAGGGTGTAGCGCTGCAAGTCCATGCAGGGCGTCTCGGGGAATTGGGGGGCGCCAAGCAGCTTGCCCTGCTTGCTGTAGGTCCAGCGGTGGACGGGGCATACAATGTTGCCGCCGGTATGGCGCAAGTTGCCGTGTTCGCTTTTCTGGCCTGCAACGCTACCCGCCTGGCCGCCCAGCATAATGGCCTGCCTGTGCCGGCAGACGTTGGATATCAGTTCCACGCCTTCGGGATTGCGTACCAGGACGCGGCCGGCCTGTTCCTGAGGCAGGGTGCGCCAGTCGCCCGTCTCGGGCACGAGCTTCTCGTGTCCAATATAAAGTGCGGATTGCTTGAAAATGAGTTCTTGCTCTTGGGCAAAAACGGCTTCGTCAAAGTAGCTGCTGACAGAAAGTTGAGTTTGCGCCGGCGCGATGTGCGCTTCCCGACCGATGTCGGTCATGATTCCCCCCGCCGAGATGAAACCAGGCCAAAACGCGGTAATCGCCCAGGTGGTTTCCTGTGGCGGCCCAAGCGTCAGAGTGCCAGGTGCGAAGAAAAAACGGACTGGCCGATGAAATTTAAAGAGCTAGGATTGTACCTTAGTTTTTTTCCGGCGCCCCGGTGGCCCGCGGCAAGGTTTGGGCAGGCATGTCCGGCATCTCGTACAATTTGGGCAGAACGCAAAACAGGCGCGGCAGGGCTGCGCTGCTTTTCTGGAATACGCTCATGAATGACGCAAACCACGGCGCCGACGGCAAGGCCGCCTTGCCGCAGGATTTTGAAACGGCTCTCGCCCAGCTCGAATCCCTGGTGTCGCAAATGGAAACCGGCGCTTTGCCGCTGGATCAGTCGCTGGCTGCTTACGAACAGGGCGTGGAGCTGGCCAAGATATGCCAGCGCCGCCTGGACCAGGCTGAACAGCAGGTCAAGGTGCTGCAGGGTAACCTGCTCAAGCCTTTGGCCGACGTCGACGGCGGCGAGGAATAGGCATGGGGCATAGAACCGTGGATTTCCCCGCCTGGTTGGCCGAGCGGGTGCAGCATGTGGAAGCGGTGCTCGACCAGCTCCTGCCGCAGGACGGCACCGAGCCGGAGTCCCTGCACGAAGCCATGCGCTATGCGGTGCTGGGCCCGGGCAAGCGGGTGCGCGCCGCCCTGGTCTATGCCGCCGGCGAGGCCTCGCTGCAATCGGGCACGGCTGCGGCCGCGCAGGAAATCGCCCTGGATCACGCGGCGGCGGCGGTAGAGCTCATCCATGCGTATTCCCTGGTACACGACGATCTGCCCTGCATGGACGACGATGCCTTGCGTCGCGGCCGGCCCACGGTGCACGTGCGCTTCAACGAAGCCACCGCGATGCTGGCCGGCGATGCCTTGCAGCCTCTGGCTTTTGAATTGCTGGCCATGATGCCCATCGCGCCGGCCCTGGTCGTGCAGGCATCCCAATTGCTGGCGCGTTCGGCGGGCAGCCTGGGCATGGTGGGCGGGCAGGCCATAGATTGCGACAGCGTGGGCCTGGCCCTGAGCGGCGAACAGTTGCAGCAGATGCACAGCATGAAGACCGGCGCCTTGCTCGAGGCCAGTGTATTGCTGGGCGGCATTGTGGCGGGGGCGGGTTCGTCCGCCCGACAGGGCCTGGAAAGCTACGCGGCCGCGGTCGGGCTGGCTTTCCAGGTGGTCGACGACATACTGGACGTGACCTCGGACACCGCCACGCTGGGCAAGACCGCCGGCAAGGATGCCGCGGGCAACAAGCCCACTTATGTGTCCATCATGGGTCTGGAAGGGTCGCGCGAGTTGCTGCAGTCCCTGCATGCCCAGGCACGTGCGGCGGTCCTGCCCCTGGGGCCGGCGGCGGGCCGCCTGGCCGATATCGCCGACTACATCGTCGGGCGCGATCGTTGATCCGCCCGGTGGTTTGCGCGCCTGGCCGCCTGACGGCCTAAAATGCAGTGTGTACCCAATCCTTAGACTCGTATGCCTAACGTAAGCCTCGAAGATATCAACCAGCCCGCCGATCTGCGCAAGCTGGACCGCGCCGGCCTCAAAGAGGTCGCCGGCCAGTTGCGCGAGTTCGTCCTGCAATCCGTATCGAAAACGGGCGGCCACCTGTCGTCCAACCTGGGGACGGTCGAGCTTACCATCGCGCTGCACCACGTCTTCAATACGCCCGACGATCGTGTGGTGTGGGACGTCGGTCATCAGTCCTATCCGCACAAGATACTGACCGGCCGGCGCGCCGGCATGGCCAAATTGCGCCAGCAAGGTGGGATATCGGGCTTTCCCAAGCGCAGCGAATCCGAATACGACGCGTTCGGCACGGCGCATTCCTCGACCTCGATCTCGGCGGTGCTGGGCATGGCGGTGGCCTCGCGCAATGCGGGCCTGGACCAGCGGCAGCACATCGCCGTCATCGGCGACGGCGCCATGACCGCCGGCATGGCCTTCGAGGCCCTGAACAATGCCGGGGTGACGCCGGACGTCAATGTGCTGGTCGTGCTCAACGACAACGACATGTCGATTTCGCCGCCGGTGGGGGCCTTGAACCACTATCTGGCCCGGCTGCTTTCCGGCAGCTTCTATGCCGCCGCCAAGAATGTGGGGCGGGCGGTACTGCAACACGTGCCGCCCGTGCTGGAATTGGCGCGCCGTTTCGAGGGGCATGCCAAGGGCATGGTGTCGCCGGCCACTCTGTTTGAAGAGCTGGGCTTCAATTACGTGGGCCCCATCGACGGCCACGACCTGGATGCGCTGGTGCCCACGCTGGAGAACCTCAAGGCGCTGGGCGGCTTGCAGTTCCTGCATGTGGTGACCAAGAAAGGGCAGGGCTATAAATTGGCCGAGGCCGATCCCGTGCTGTACCACGGGCCGGGCAAGTTCGACCCCAGCATAGGCATACAGAAACCCACGACCCCGGCCAAGCGCACCTTTACCCAGGTGTTCGGGCAGTGGCTGTGCGATATGGCCCAGGCCGACGACCGCCTCATCGGCATCACTCCCGCCATGCGCGAGGGCAGCGGCCTGGTCGAGTTCGAGCGGCGCTTTCCCACGCGCTACTTCGACGTCGGCATCGCCGAGCAGCATGCCGTCACCTTCGCGGCGGGCCTGGCCTGCGAAGGGCAGAAGCCGGTGGTCGCCATCTATTCCACCTTCTTGCAGCGCGGCTACGATCAGTTCATACACGATGTGGCGCTGCAGAACCTGGACGTCACCTTCGCCCTGGACCGCGCGGGCATCGTCGGGGCCGACGGCGCCACGCATGCCGGAAACTACGACATCGCCTTCCTGCGCTGCGTTCCCAATATGGTGGTGGCCACGCCGTCCGACGAAAACGAGGCGCGCCTGCTGCTTACCACCTGCTTCCGGCATCCCGGCCCGGCTTCGGTGCGCTACCCGCGCGGCGCGGGCCGAGGCGCCGTGGTCGAAGAAGGCCTGGCCGAGGTCGAGCTGGGCAAGGGCGTGGTCCGCCGCGAGGGCAAGGGCATTGCCATCCTGGTTTTCGGCACGCTGGCCACCGCCGCTATGAAGGCCGCCGAGGCGCTGGACGCCACCCTGGTCGACATGCGTTTCGTGAAGCCGTTGGATGAAGCCTTGCTGCAAAGCCTGGCCCAGACGCATGAGGCCTTCGTGTCGGTCGAGGAGGCCGCCATCATGGGCGGGGCCGGCAGCGCCGTGCTGGAGTTCTTCAGCCGCCAGGGCATCGTCCGGCCCATGCTGCAATTGGGGCTGCCCGACCAGTTCATCGATCACGGCGAACAGTCGGTCATTCTTGCGGGACTGGGGCTGGACGCCGCCGGCATCGAGCACTCCATACGGGAACGTTTCGGCGATCTGGCGCATCCAATGGATGTGTCCGCCGCAGGAGTTGCGGTAAAGTAGAAGTGTTCTCATTGTTGTCAGCAACCGGTGTCCGCCTTGGGCGGGTGCCCACCAGGTCCATATTTCATGAATATACTGATTGATTCTGCTGTTGCCATGCCTGACGTGCAGAGCAGCGTCGATACCCGTCACATCGCCATCCAGCGTGTGGGTGTGCGCGGTGTGCGCCATCCCATGGCCATCGCTCAGGCAGACGGTTCCGCGCAAGCGACTGTCGCCAACTGGGAGCTCACCGTGGCTTTGCCGGCGCAAGAAAAGGGAACGCATATGTCGCGTTTCGTGGCGCTGCTTGAAAAGCACCGCCAGACGGCCATGACTCCGGTGCTGTTTTGCGCGATGGCACAAGATATGCTGCCTTTGCTGAACGCCCAGAAGGGCGATATCGCCGCCACTTTTCCGTATTTTCTGCCGAAGACGGCGCCGGTGTCCGGGGTGTCCAGTCTGATGGACTACGAGGTGAAGTGGGTGGCTCGCGCTCAGGCTGGCGCTACTGAGTTCGCGCTTTCGGTGTTGGTGCCGGTGACGAGTCTTTGTCCTTGTTCGAAGGCGATTTCAAAGTACGGTGCACATAATCAGCGTTCTCATGTGACGGTCGAGGTGGATTATCAGGATCCGGCTCTGGTCGATGTCGACGCGCTGATCCGCAGCATCGAGCAGCAGGCTTCCTGCGAGCTGTGGGGCTTGCTGAAGCGCGGCGACGAGAAGTTCGTGACGGAGCGTGCTTACGAGAATCCGAAGTTCGTCGAGGACTTGGTGCGTGATGTGGCCGAGCATCTTCAGGGCCTGGCTGGGGTGCGCAGCTTCCGGGTTACGGCTGAGAACTTCGAGTCGATACATAATCACTCTGCTTACGCTGTTATCGAGGGGTAAGGGCAGGGGGGTGATCCCCTTTGTTTGTGTTTTCAAGATCGTGCCATCGGGTGCCAAGGTTGGTGTTCGGGTCGATTTCCCTTTGAGTTCTTAAGCGCCGCGGCGGGCGGGCCGGGGCCGTGCTCCCGATCGCTGCGGCCCTTCGGGCTTCCCTTGTCCCGGCTTTCCATCGGGGGACGTGCGCGAACTCGCAAAAATCAGTCCCCCGGACTGATTTTGTGCTCAGACAGCGCGCACTCTTACGCCCCCGCTTCCAAGCCAGGCCTGCGGCTTGCTCAA